>JANLXP010000326.1:0-11146 GCA_031365165.1 Alphaproteobacteria bacterium | reverse complement strand
GGTTGGACGCCGGCGAACTTCTCGCAGAAGCATGAGGGCGAGATGACGATGGCCGATGCGTTGGCGAAGTCCGTCAATACGGTCGCGGTCAAACTTTGCCTTGAGGTTGGGCCGGAGACCGTTGCACGGGCGGCGCGACGCATGGGCATCGTGTCGGACTTGGCTGCCGTGCCGTCGCTTGCGCTTGGCACGTCCGAGGTGACGCTGTCGGAGCTCGTTGGGGCATATGTGCCGTTTGCGACCGGTGGCCGGAAGGCGGTTGCGCACGGTGTGACACGCGTGGCGACGATCGACGGCGATGTGCTCTACGAACGATCGGGCTCTGGCCTTGGTTCCGCAATCAGTGCCGACACGGCCGGTGCGATGAACCGCATGCTGATCAAGTCGATACGCGAAGGGACAGGCAAAGCTGCGGCCCTGGCTGGCCGGCCATCAGCGGGCAAGACCGGAACGTCTCAAGATTTCAAGGATGCTTGGTTCATCGGCTACACGCGCCAACTCGTCACTGGCGTCTGGACGGGCAACGACGCGAACGCCCCGATGGACAAAGAGAATCGCGGGGGCACGTTGCCGGCGGTGATCTGGAAAGCGTTCATGGAAGGCGCGACCGCTGGTCAGCCGGTGATGCCTTTACCCGGCAGCGATGTCATCGACGAGCCCGCTGAAGATGATGGCTCAGCTTTCGACGACTTGCTGGCGGGCTTGTTCGACGACAAGAAGGCGAACTAAGCGACGCGGCGGCGCTTTGGGCGTTGCGCGCTGTAGCGGTGCAGTTCGGTGCCGTTTTCGCGGAGCCAAGCCTGTGCAGCTTCGGCTTCGTTCTCGCCCACTAGACGATCAACCAGGCGCCAGAAGCGCGTGCCGTGGTTCATTTCGCGCAGGTGAGCAACCTCGTGCGCCACCACGTAGTTCAGCACGTGGTTCGGCGCCATGATCAGGCGCCAGGAGAGCGAGATCGCACCTGTCGTGGAGCAGGAACCCCAGCGGCTTGCGGCGTCGCGGAACGTGATGCGCGTTGCTTCAACGCCAAGCTCGGCAGTCAAAGTGGTCACGCGGCGGGTGATATGGGTGCGGGCTTGGCGCTTCAGCCAGTCTTCCACGCGACGGGGCGCATGTTCGCGGCGGCCTGAGATGCGGATGGTCGGCCGATGTGCGTCGTTATCGACCCACACACCACCATGATCCGGGCTCAAGCGAAGGACGTGCAGCGTCCCTTTGAAGAGGACGGTATCGCCCGGTTCGAGATAGACGGGCTCGGGCACCTTGGCGAGGCGGCCGGCAATCCAGTCACCTTCCTGGCGTGCGAAGTCGAGCGCTTTGGGAACGGAACGTTCACTGGGGGCGATGACGGCGACTTCGCCGGTCGACGGGTGCACTTTCACGATGAGGCGCCGCGCGCGCGGGTTCAGCCGCACCTTCACGGACACGGACCTACCGCCGATCCTCAACGTTTCGTCCCGCGAGCGTCTTTTCACTTCCGTCTGCCCCCTCGAAACCGGTTACACTCCTCACAGACTCCTCACCTCAAACCCAGTTTCAGACCATGACGGATCGACCGCGTTTTCACTTGGCCTTTCCCGTTCACGACCTGCACGGGGCGCGCGCCTTTTACGGCGGTGTGCTCGGTTGTCCGGAAGGTCGATCAAGTGACGAATGGGTCGATTTCGACTTCTTCGGGCACCAGATCGTCGCCCATTTGACCCCCTCCCAACCCGCTTTGGAAGGGGCAAACGAGGTTGATGGCGAAGAAGTTCCTGTTAGGCATTTCGGCATCATCGTAACCCCTTCAAAATTCAGGGAAATCGCCGAAAAACTGCAATCCGCGGGCGCGCGATTTTTGATCGAGCCGCAGACCCGATTCCAGGGGCTTCCCGGTGAGCAATTAACGCTGTTCGTTGCCGACCCGTCGGGCAATGCGTTGGAATTCAAAGCCTTCGCCGATGACCGCATGGTCTTTGCAAAGGATTAACGGGCGAGCCGTCTGTTAATACCACATTAGGGTTAACGAAGAGTTAGCCCGAGGTGACCCTCGAGCGCCTCGATTGCCGGTGGCGCCGCTTCGACTTTGATCGTCGTCATTCCCATTTCGCGCGCCGGCTTCAGATTGATGCCGAGGTCGTCGAGATAGATGCAGCGAGTGGGCTCCACACCCAGTGCTTCGGTCATCATCCGGTAGATGCGCGGGTCGGGTTTGCGGATGCCGGCCTTCGACGATTCGATCACGTGCTGGAACAGGCTCATCGCCTCATCCACTCCGCGATTGTTCCACATGCCGCCGTGCTTATTGTCGGATTTGACGTTGTTGGTGATGCAGCCGGTTTTGAAGCGCGCGGAAATGCGGCGGAGCGCTTCCAGCATCGAGGGACGGATGGCGCCCTGCAAACACGCGATGACGTCGCGTCCGCCAAGTTCGAAACCATGTGCCCGTGCTTCATCGGCAAATGCGATGTCGAAGGCGTCCGGATTGATTTCGGCACGCTCGAACTTGGCCCACGCGTTGTCGCGAGGGTTCGCAGCATTGATCCGGCGTATGAAATCCTTGGGTAGGCCGCGTGCCGACTCCAACTTGTTGAACGCCTCGAAAGGGCTTTCGGTGATGACGCCGCCGAAGTCGAAGATCACTGCCTCAAACATTGCTTTCCCTACTGTCTAACCCCTTGGATATAGCACCTTTTCCGCCGTCTTGCGGCCCTATGTCCCTTGTGAAAAATTGGCGACGGACGCCTATTCTCTCGCCAACAGAGACTCCCAAGGAATTCTCCATGTCCGAGGCCCCTTCGAAACGGCCGCTTTCGCCGCACATGCAAATCTACAAATGGCCGATCACGATGGGCACGTCGATTTTGCATCGCATCACCGGCATTGGGTTGGCGATCGGGACTTTGGTGTTGGCGTGGTGGCTGGTCGCGGCCTCGCTTGGGCCCGATGCCTATGCCGTGTTCGAGACGGCGGCGTTCCACTGGTTCGGACGCCTTGTGTTGTTCGGGTTTACGCTCGCGCTCGTCTATCACGCCTTGAACGGTGTCCGGCATCTCGTATGGGACCTCGGCTACGGCTTCAAGGTCGAAACAGCAAACATGTCCGGCTTGATCGTATATGGCGCGACGGGCGTGGTGACGCTCGTCATTTGGATCGCAGCCTGCGCATCGATGGGAGCGTTTTGATGACAATTCAAACACCCCTCGGCCGTGTGCGCGGACTTGGTTCTGCGAAGAGCGGGGTCGAGCATTTTTGGCATCAGCGGCTAACGGCTGCCGCTCTTGTGCCATTGACGCTTTGGTTCGTGTGGATCGTCGCGCGCTACGCTGGTGCGCCGCATGCGGACGTGGTGGCAGCGCTGGGCCATCCGATCAACGCGGCTTTGATGCTGCTGTTCGTGCTCGCCGGCCTTTACCACATGGTGCTGGGCCTTAACGTCGTGGTCGAGGACTACATCACGACGAAGCTCACGAAGCTGGCGCTGATCTTTCTTGTCAATTTTTCTGCGTTCGCAATCGCCATGGTTTGCGTGGTTGCGGTTATGCGCATTGCGATTAGGTTTTGATCCCCATGGCGCCTTATCCGATCACCGATCATACGTATGACGTCGTTGTCGTCGGCGCGGGCGGTTCTGGCTTACGCGCGACGCTTGAGGCGGCACGACACGGCTTGAAGGTCGCCAACATCACGAAGGTGTTTCCGACACGCAGCCACACGGTGGCGGCGCAAGGCGGCATCTCGGCCGCGCTCGGCAATATGGAGCCGGACGACTGGCGTTGGCATATGTACGACACCGTCAAGGGGTCAGACTGGCTCGGCGACCAAGACGCGATCGAGTACCTGTGCCGGAACGCGCCGCAAGCGGTGTACGAGCTCGAGCATTTCGGGGTGCCGTTCAGCCGCACGGAAGAAGGCAAGATCTATCAGCGCGCGTTCGGCGGTATGACGAAGGATTTCGGCAAGTCGTCGATCCAACGCACATGTGCCGCGGCCGACCGGACCGGGCATGCGATGCTGCATACGCTTTACGGTCAGAGCCTGCGCTATGACGCTGCGTTCTTCATCGAGTACTTTGCGCTCGACCTGATCATGGAAGACGGTCGCTGCCGCGGATTGATGGCTTGGTGCCTTGACGACGGGTCGATCCATCGTTTCCGCGCGCAGAAAGTGATCCTGGCGACGGGCGGCTATGGCCGCGCCTACTACACGTGCACCGGCGCGCACACGCAGACCGGCGATGGGAATGCGATGGTCCTGCGGGCGGGGCTGCCGCTGCAAGATATGGAGTTCGTGCAGTTCCATCCAACGGGTGTCTATGGCGCGGGCGTCTTGATCACCGAGGGCGTGCGCGGCGAAGGCGGTTATCTGACCAACGCGAACGGCGAGCGGTTCATGGAGCGCTATGCGCCGAGCGTGAAGGACTTGGCCTCGCGCGATGTGGTCAGCCGCGCGATGACGGTCGAAATTCGCGAAGGACGTGGCGTCGGTCTCCACAAGGATCACATCCACCTGCATTTGAGCCACCTCGATCCGAAGATTATTCACGAGCGCCTACCAGGCATTTCCGAGTCGGCGCGCATCTTTGCCGGTGTCGACGTCACCAAGGCGCCGATCCCGGTGCTGCCGACCGTGCACTACAATATGGGTGGCATCCCCACGAACTATCGTGGCGAGGTTGTGATGCCGAAGGATGGCAATCCGGATGCAGTGGTGCCCGGGTTGATGGCGATCGGCGAGGCAGCATGCGTTTCTGTGCATGGTGCCAATCGTTTGGGTTCGAACTCGCTGATCGATCTCGTTGTGTTCGGCAAGGCTGCCGGCCTGAAATGTGCTGCCGATATCAAGCCGAACGAGCGGCAGGCTGACTTGCCGAAGGGTGCTGGCGACAATGCGCTGGCCCGGCTTGACCGGTTCCGCACCGCAGATGGTGCAACGCCGACCGCCGAGCTTCGGCTGCGCATGCAGCGGGCGATGCAGAACTATTGTCCGGTGTTCCGCGTTGGCGCGGAGCTCAAGAAGGGTGTCGATGCGGTTGAAGCGGTTTATCACGATATGCCGAATGTCGGGATCAAAGACCGGTCGTTGATCTGGAATACCGACCTTGTCGAGACGTTGGAGTTCGACAACCTGATTTCGCAGGCGGCGGTTACCGTCGAAGGTGCGCTTGCGCGCGAGGAAAGCCGTGGCGGGCATGCGCGCGAAGATTTCCCGAACCGCGACGATGCCAGGTGGATGAAACACACGCTGTCGTGGTTCGACACGAAGACGGGCAAGGTGAAGCTCGATTTCCGGCCGGTGCACACCTACACGCTCTCCAACGACGTCGAATACATCGCACCGAAAGCGCGGGTCTATTGAAGGTTCTCGTCACCGGCGGTTCGGAAGGCATTGGCCTTGCGATCGCGGTTGAGGCGATTAAGGCGGGCGCCGAGGTCGAGATTTGGGCGCGCCGCGAAGACAAACTGCGCGATGCGGCTCGTACCCACGGCGTGACATGGCAAGCGGTCGATGTTGCAGACCCTGCTGCCGTGCGCGCGGCGGCGGAGCGGTCGGGGATACCGGACCGACTGTTTCATTGCGCGGGATTTGCGACGGCGCAGTTCATCGATCAAGTCGGAGATGACGACGTCGCCGGGCTTGTGCGCACGAACGTCACCGGACCGATGCATGTCGCTCGTGCGTTTGCGCCGGCGATGGCAAAACGCGGCACAGGGACGATCGTGCTGACGGCTTCCGATCTCGGCTATGTGGGGTTGTTCGGGTGGTCGGTCTATTCGGCGACGAAGCATGCGGTGGTGGGCTTTGCGTCCGCTCTGCGCAACGAGCTGAAGCCGTTTGGTGTCAGCGTCCAAGCGCTGTGTCCGCCGGCGACGCAAACACCGGGCTTTGACAAAGAGAACGAGACGAAGCCCGTGTCCGTGCGCAAGGCCGAGGCGGCTGGTGGCGTGATGAGCGCGGAAGCGGTAGCGCGTACCGCATGGGTGCGGTGCGGGCGCGGCGGATTGCATATCATTCCGAACCGGACATCGCGTTTACTGTTTGCGATGTCGCGGCTCTCGACCGATTTGGCGCACTCGTTCGTGCGTGCGCCCGGGCCCGGTCGGGCTCGTTAGTGATTTCCGCTACAGCCAATCCCATGTTGCCGCCACATTCAGCGTCTTAGATGGCTCAATAATCGATGGATCCCATGGCCATTCTTCCTGACAGCATCGCGCGTTCTCCCGGCTTGAAGTTCTTGCTGGTTGCGCTGATCACGGTCGCGATGTCGGTGCCGCTGCTTTTCATTTTCATCGCGTTGGCGCAGCGGGAAGATTACGCACGGGAAGCGGCATCCGACATCGCGCGCGGATGGGGCGCGGCGCAAGTCATTGGTGGGCCCGTTCTTGCTGTGCCGTACGTCGTGACCGAAGCGCAACGCAGCGCTGAAGGCGTTGTCAGCGCGGTCGACGTGCGCCGAACGGCGGTGTTTCTGCCGAAGCTTTTGAAGGCGGATGCGAACGCGCGTACCGAGACGCGGTCCCGCGGGATATTCGATGTCACCGTGTACACGGCTGATGTCGTATTGGAGGGTACGTTTACGACGCCGGACTTCGCCGAGCTCGGGGTCACGCCTAAGTCGGTGCAGTGGGATCAAGCGGTGCTCATGCTCGCGATCTCGGATCTGCAAGGGCTGGCTGAAAATGCCTCCGTGAATTGGGGGCCAACCAAAGCGGCAGTGCCCTTCCGGCCGGGTCTTGTGCAAGAGCTTGCGGCCTATTCCGGCATCAATGCGCGCGTGCCATTGTCGGCGGACAAGGCCGAGCTCGCATTTTCGATCGCATTGAAGTTACGCGGAACAGGCGATCTGCAATTCGCGGCGGCGGGCGAAGAGACGGATGTCACCGCGAAAGCAAACTGGCCGCATCCAAGCTTTCAGGGAAACTTCCTGCCCGTCGAACGATCGATCGACGTGAACGGATTTAGCGCGCGCTGGAAGGTGCCGCATCTTGCACGAAATCTGCCTCAGTCGATGCCGACGCCGGACAATCTGACGAACGGATTCAACATCGCGAGTTTTGGCGTTTCGTTCTATCAGCCGGTGAAATTCTACCTCCTTGTCGAGCGAGCCCTGAAATACGCGATTTTGTTCATCGGGCTGGCGTTCCTGTCCTTCTTTCTGATTGAAACGCTATCGGGCTCGCGCATTCACGGGGTGCAATATCTGCTGATCGGCGGCGCGCAGGTCGTGTTTTACCTGTTGCTGCTTTCGCTAGCGGAGCAGATCGGGTTCGACCTTGCCTATCTGCTGGCCGCTGCGGCCACGGTGCTCTTGATCTCGGCCTATGCGTGGTCGGCGTTGAAGAGTTCGTCCCGCGCGCTCGTTGTATTTGCGGTGTTGAGTGTTCTTTACGCACTGTTGTTCCTGCTGCTGAAGCAGGAGGACTATGCGTTGATCATTGGCGCATCGGCGGCCTTCGCGGCAGTTGCGGTCACGATGTATGTCACGCGCAACGTCGATTGGTATCGCTCGGCGCGGCCTACGGTCGGGTTCGGCCTCAGCCGGGAATAATCATGGTGCGCGAAGGGCGGCGGTGAGTTCCGCGCCCTTCGTTTTGCGCCAGGCGACGCAGCGGTCGACGGTTTCGAGCGCATTTGCGTAGACTCGCGGTGCGCCGGAAATGTCGCCGATCATCGGCTTGAAGAACCATTCGATCTCTGCGCGCGATTGGTCGCCGCAGAGATTGCCCGTGAGGCTTACGAGGCGCGAACGCGCGTCGCGCGGAACAGAAGCGCTGATACGCTTGAAATCGCGCCGCAACCATTCCCAAGCGCCTGCGCGCCGGTCGGCATCTTGGAACGCGTTGCGCATGTATGTGCCTTGTTCCCGCACGCTCAATGCGCCCGAAACGATGAACTCCTCGATCTCCTGGTTTGCTGCGGGATCGCGTGCGGCGGCCAGCGCGGCGATGGCGAGGCTGCGAAATTGCGCGTCGGACGAACCCTTGATCGCAGCGATCGCGTCGCGCGCGATCGGCTCGCCGCCGGTGTACACTGCGGCCCAGGTTGCTGCTTCGACCAACTCTGGCGCTATCGGTTCGGGCGGCTGTCCTTGTGCAATTGTGCGCAAGAGAGTTGCTCCCTTGGCGGCGAGTTGGGTCAGCGTGCCAGGATCGCGTGCCACGGCGACCATTCCATGGACGAGTTCGGCGCGAAGGAGCGTGGTGGCGGGCGACTCAGACCGCTTGCGTTCGAGGCCGGTACTCGCGAATGCGGGGGTGATCCAGGTTCGAACCGTTTGCTCGAAGGTCGGCAAGTCGTTCTTGGCCAGCAGTTCCTTTCGTAGTTCGAGCAGCAGTTTATGCGCCAGCGCCACCGTGTCCCACGTGTTGCCAGATTCCACTGCTTTGATCGCGGCGATGTAAGTTTTTGCGTCCGTTTCACCGGCGCGAAATGCGGCGCGCAGGCTGTGCAGCAGTGCGAGTTGTTCGGCGGGCGAGAGGCGCGTTCGTTGAGCTGCCAGTTTTTGCCAATCTGCGCTCGACATCGCAAAACGGTAGTAGCCGGTGCCGTCTGCATTCGGCGTCAATGTCGCGCCGCATTGCTGCGGGGCCGTTAGGGTCGCCGTGCGCTCCGTCAGCATCGTGCAGGCGCGGTATCGCCCCTTGGTGACGTCGCGAATGCAGACGGGGATCGACCATTTGCGTTTGTCATCAGCCTTCTTGGCGCCGAACGGCGATTGCGAGAGTTCGACGATGAGGTCGCGGTCGCTGCAGGTTGATTTGATTCGTACCAACGGAACGCCCGGTTGGTTCAAGAAGGATTCGAACGCAGAGACGACCTCCGGCTTGCCGGAACCTTGGGCCAGCGACTCCATGAAGTCATGCACGTTCGCACTGGCGTGGGCGAAGCGGCGCATGTGGGTGCGCACCCCTTCGCGGAAGGCATCTTCGCCCAGGTAAGACTCAAACATGGCGAGCACGCCTGCGCCTTTGTCGTAGGTCAGGCCATCGAAGGCGTTGAAGATGTCGCCGGTGGATTTGATCGGCTGGCGAATGGCGCGCGCAGTGGACAGCGAGTCCGTGTCCATGACGTCGAGCGCATCGCGGACCGTTTCGCGCGAGAACTCATTTGAAGGCCAGACCGCGGCCGCGGACTTGTTGCCCATCCAGGACGCGAACGCTTCGTTCAGCCAGATATCGTCCCACCACTTCGCCGTCACGAGGTCGCCGAACCACTGGTGCGAGACCTCGTGTGCATGCAGCAAGGCAAAGTAGCGCTTCTGTTGGATCGACGAGTTGTCGCCGAGCAGAATGCCGCGCTCGGTGTAGGTGATCGCGCCCGCATTCTCCATGCCGCCCGCGGTGAAATTCGGTGGCGTGATGAGGTCGAGCTTGCGATACGGGAAGGGCGCCGCAAAATATTCTTCCAAATACCGCAGCAGTGGCGGTGTTTCGGTGAGCGCGTAACGCGAGCGATCGCCTTTGCCCTTCACCGTGATGCCGCGGATAGCAACGGCGTTCGGGCGCGAGCGAACACCCGGAAGGGTTGGACCGTCTTCGATATCGTAGGGGCCGACGAACATTGCGACGAGGTAGGTTGGCAGCGGTTTCGTTGTTTCGAACACCGTCTTCTTTAGCGCGCCATCGGCTTCCTCCTTCAGAGGCGGCGTGTTTGCGACGACGGAATCCACTTTGGGCGCGGTGATTGCGATGTCGAACGGGGTCTTGAACCGAGGTTCGTCGAAACCGGGAAAGGCACGGCGCGCTGAGATTTCCTCGAATTGCGTCCAGGCATACTTCTCGCCGTTGTCGCTCATCGATGTGAGTGCGTCGGGTGTTGTCTCGAACAGCGCGTTGTAGGCGAGGTGAAGCGTTGCTTTGCCTTTAGGCAGTTCGTTTTCGAAAGTCAGTTTGACGACGCCTGTCTCGTCGACCTGCTCGTAAGTGCCGGGGACGTTGGTGCCGTTCGCGATGCGCGCTGAGACTGTGGCGACGGTAAGCTCGCGACCGTGGAGGTAAATCTCTCGCGCGGGCTTTTTGAGCACGACGTCGATTTCAACGACGCCGCTGAACCGTGGCTTGTCCGGGTCGATCGTCAGGTCGAGGCGGTAGTGCGTGGGTTCGACGGTGTCGGGCAACTGACCGAGCGGGATATTCGGGTCGGCTGACTGATTCTTACCCGGTCCTGACGGTCCGCAGGCGGAGAGCGCGATCAGCGCGCACGTTACGGCAATACCGATTGTCCGACGCATTCGTGCTTGCCCTCAGTTCGCGGTGATACCCGCGACAATAAGGGGTCACGGTGTGTTTGTGTACCAATGGACGCGCGACCTGGCCCGCGATACACCCTTTGTGATCACCTCTCAGCGCACCTAGGGTTCGTCATGGTTCAGTTTACGCTGCCGAAGAACAGCAAGATCAAACCCGGGAAGACATGGCCCTCGACCTCAAGCGCCAAGCGGCCGAGGACGGTGAAAGTCTATCGTTGGAGCCCGGACGACGGGGAAAACCCACGGCTCGATACGTACGAAGTCGACCTCGATTCCTGCGGGCCGATGGTTCTGGACGCCCTCATTAAGATCAAGAACGAGATCGATCCGACGCTGACGTTCCGCCGCTCGTGCCGCGAAGGTGTTTGCGGGTCGTGCGCGATGAATGTCGACGGGTCGAACACGCTCGCCTGCACCAAGGCGATCGACGACATCAAAGGACCGATCGCGATCTATCCGCTTCCGGCGATGAGCGTCATCAAGGATCTCGTGCCGGACATGACGCATTTCTATGCTCAGTATGCGTCAATCGAGCCGTGGCTGCAGACGAAGACGCCGACGCCCGAGAAGGAATGGAAGCAATCGCCGGAGGACCGGCAGAAACTCGACGGACTTTACGAGTGCATTTTGTGCGCGTGCTGCTCGACGTCGTGCCCGAGCTATTGGTGGAATTCGGACAAGTTCCTTGGCCCCGCAATCCTCCTCCAGGCTTATCGCTGGCTCGCCGACAGCCGCGACGAGATGACCGGCGAGCGGCTTGACGAGCTCGAGGATCCGTTTCGCCTCTATCGCTGCCACACGATCATGAACTGCGCGAACGTCTGTCCCAAGGGTCTGAACCCGGCGAAAGCGATCGCCGAAGTGAAGAAGATGGTCGTCGAGCGGGCCGTCTGACTGCGTGTCCGATGAGGCCGCATT
>JANLXP010000321.1:0-11714 GCA_031365165.1 Alphaproteobacteria bacterium | reverse complement strand
AGGTACAGAAACGCGGTATCCATCGGTGAGAGTTGTTCCATGTTCCCTGCCTTGTTTTGTTCGTTAGGTCTGTTGCCGAATTGACTCTCAGGCCCGAAGAAATGATCACGCCATCGACGGGTTAACACCAGACCAGCCGGGTTGTTTCCCGAACCAGCGTCTTCGCAGGTGCATATAAGAAAATAGAGTTGTCTTCAATGGTGCATTGCACAAAAGTGATCGATGACGGTCAGTCACCGTTCAATTTGCGCGAAAAATGTTGATAATTCTTTGGCTTGAACTGGCTGGAGTTACGGGCGCGACAGTCCGTCGCGCGCCAGCAGACCGTTTAGAAAGAGGTCCAAAGTCTGCCAATGGGCGTCGACCGCACGCGTCGTGTCGCCAGTCTTGGCCCAGGTGATGGCGATGGCATTCCAGGCGGCTACCAGCGCTAAAGCGGCCGTTTCGGGCTCAATTTTTGAGCTGAATTCGCCTGATTTTTGACCATCGCGGACCACCGTTCCGACAACGGTTAATAGGCCCGGCGAGACCTCGTTGAACGTGGCGCCGGACGCGGGCTGCGAAATCAGCTCCAGCACGATTTGGCGCATCAAATGGCTGTGGGCGCCCCACTCAGCCAAGTAGATTTTCAGAAGCGTTTTCAGACGCTCTGTCGCGTTAAGGCCATCACTCGACAGCTTCTCCTCGACCTTCGCCGCGACGTCTTCGTTGTAGGCGAGTGCCAGCGCCGATTTGTTCGGAAAATGCAGGAAAAACGTAGCGTTTGCGACGTCGGCCGCAGTGCAAATATCTTCGATCCGGACCTGGTCGTAGGGCTTGTCCGACATCAAGCGGAGGGCGGCATCGAGGATGCGCCGGCGCGTTTCTAGCTTCTTGCGCTCGCGCCTCGACATTGGGTTTTCCCAGCCCCTGTTCCGCGTGTCGACCGTGTCTTGGCCGTCCGCCATCCGTCCCATCCCTCGCAAGCGCACAAGTTGCGCCCTAGCTCTAACGATGGAGACGACTCTAGAGGCACGAGTATATTCTATGCAACCCTTTGATCGGTCGCTCGTTATTTAGCCAGGTAGGCTTGGCAAGGCCTGGGTCTTGCACCAAGCTTTTTGGGTGTGTCGAGCGTTATGACTCGTACAAGTAGCGGGGCTTGCAGATGGCCGTGGTAGACGTTGCGTCGCTTGGCATTGAGAAGATCAAGCCACCCTCCTTGGCGCTGGCTCTGACCGAAGCCGGACGGGCTGTCGGCGATTTTATTAGTCTACAGGGGGCCTCGCCGCTCCTGACCTTTGCTCCCAAGGGTGACGGTCATCCGGTCATGGTGTTGCCCGGATTTTTGGCAGGCGGGGTGACCACGGTTCCCCTACGCCGGTTTCTGACATCCAAGGGCTACGACACGCATTGCTGGGGCCTTGGCCGGAATTTGGGTCCGCACGCGATCGGCCCGGAAGGCGAACTCCTCGGTCAGCGCCTTGAAGCCATTTTCCGCAAGTCGAAACGCAAGGTCACGCTGGTTGGCTGGAGCCTGGGCGGGATCATGTCGCGCGAACTCGCCAAGCGGTATCCGAAGTACGTCCGCCAGGTGATCACGCTGGGCTCGCCGTTTGGTGCGAACCCGCGAGCCAATCACGTGTGGCGCATCTATCAAGCGGTGACGGGGCAGGACCTCGATCCGACCACGATGCAAGACGTGTTCGAGAATCTGGCCGATGCGCCAAAAGGGATTCCCACGACCGCGATCTATTCGAAAGGCGACGGCGTTGTTGCTTGGCAGATGTGCGTCGAGAAGAAGTCGAAGACCACCGACAACATCGAGGTCTATTCGTCGGTGAGCCATTGCGGGCTCGGTGTGAACCCCGCGGTGTTCTTCGCGATCGCCGACCGGTTAGCGTTGCCCGAGAAAGAATGGGCACCGTTCGACCGCAACGTTTCGACCTGGCGCCGGTTTATCTATCCGTCGAGCGGTCACTGAAGGCGTTTCACGTTTCGCTGAGCCTGGTACTGCTTGCGGCCATGCCCGCGAGCGCTGACGATTTGTGGTGCGCGGACGACCAGCGCGCCGCCTTCCGCGATCAGGCCGCGTCGACATTCAATCCCACCGAGTTCGTGTTGCCGAAGGAGCCGGCCGTTCAGGGCGTGGCGCAAGGCTCCGTCGACCTTTTGGTCGCGCTTGACGCGGACGGCCGGGTTTCGGCTGCGTGCGTGCTTGAGAGCGATCCGAAGGACGTTTTCGAGCAGGTCACGGCCGATGCCGTGCGGCAGTGGCGCTATTCGACAGCGGACGTTGCGACACTGACCGCGAATGACCGCCAGATGAAGGTGCACGTCGGCTTCGCGATGCAGTGACTCTGGGATGCCGCGCCCGCTGCATGACGCATTACTCGTTTATTTCGTAGACGCCGTTGACGCCGGGTGTGCGTGCAACCTGCAACTTTGAAACTGCGCCACTGGGACGTCACCAACGAAACAATCATACAACATACTACTATATATTATAATAATATGTCTTTTGGTTTGGTAAGACGGGCCGAAAGGGCCATTGAGTTTCAAAGTTGCAAGTTGCACGGACGCATCCCGCGTCAACGAAATAAACGTGTAACAAGAAATGCACCCTCGCCCGCGTCTAGTCCTTGTAGGCGGGCGGGTAGGGCGTTCCCAACTTGCGGTAGCGGCGGGCGAGTTCTTCGGGCCGGGAGTCCATCGGTTGGACGGCGCCCTTGATAAGGATCGCGATCGGTTGGCTGCTCGGTTCCAGCGGGTCGCCGGTCCAGACGACGATGTCCGCTTGTTTGCCGCGCTCGATCGAGCCCACCTTCGTTTCCCCGAAGATGCGGGCTGGGTTGATCGTGAGGGCCGCCAGTGCCGCGCTGTGCGGTAGGCCGTGGGCGACGGCGTTGCCGGCGTTGTAGCGGGCCTCGCGGGCACGGTGGCCGCCGTCGCCGTTGGCGATGGCGATCGTCACGCCGGCGGCATGCAGGCGCGCGGCGTTCTCCATGGTCGAACCGCGGGCTTCGAAGCTCGACGGGAGGTTTGCGGTCGGGTTCAGCAGCACGGGCACGCGGGCGCGGGCGATTTCGTCTGCCACCATCCAGCCTTCTTCGGCGCCGGAGAGCACGACCTTGAGGCGGTACTCGCGGGCGAGTTTCAACACCTCGAGGATGTCGGCGGCGCGGTGGGCGCCGACGATCAACGGCATGCGGCCGCGAACGACTGGGACCAGCGCGTCGAGGTCGGGCTTTGAGAAGCGAAGCTCCCTGGTCCCGCCGTCGTTATAGGCGCCGGGGCGGCGCGCATATAAACGCACGTCGTCGAGATCGGCGCGCAAGGCGGTGATGGCAGAGCCGCGGGCGCCGCCGGCGCGGGCTGCGCCTCCTTCGCCGAGTTCGAGCACCATCGCGACGTGCGATCGCGTTACGGGCGTTGCGCCCTCAGCCAGCGTGATGACGGCCGCTTGGCCCGCGAACAACAGCTCGCGGTCTTCAGCGTCGGCGTAGGAGGGCGTCACGAGTGCGCGGGTCACGCCACCCAGGCGCGCGACCGGGATCGTGACCGAGCTTGCGTCGATGCCGTATGCGATGTTGAACGCGGCGCTCAGCCCCGAGTTCTTCGTTGCGGTGTCGTTCGTTTGCTTGACGAGGTCGACTTCAAGCGCGCCAAGGTCTGTGCCCACGACAAAGAAGCCGGGGGTCACGGCGCCGCCTTGTGCGTCGATGACGGTTGCGTTCGCAGGCACGCTGACGCGAGGACCGACCTGGGCGATCCAGCCATTGTGAATGAGCACGGTGCCTTCAACGTCGCCGGCGCGGCTCATCGTATGGATGCGGGCGTTTGTGATCGCCACCGTATCGGCGGCGGCCACGTGACACAGGAAGACGGCGACGAGCGCCAGTAAGAGGCGGGGCATTATTCGCCTCCCTTCGGCTGGCCGACCATGAAGTCGGATTTCGGTTGGTAGTTCTTATCGTTGCGGTCGTACATCAACGCACCATCGACGAAGACTTTCTCCGTCTTCGCGTAGATCGACAGAGGGTTTGCGTCCCACATCACGACGTCTGCCATCTTGCCCGCCTCAAGCGAGCCGGTCTTGTCGGCGATTCCCATCATCTTGGCCGGATTGGCGGTGATCCACCGGATCGCCTCGGCGTCGGTGATTTTCAGGCCGCTTCGTCGGCCCGCAGCCAGCGCTGCGGCCGCCTCTTGGTTCAGGCGCTGCGAGAGGATGGGATCGTCGGAATGGATCACGGCGCAGCCGCCGGCTGCATGCACGAGAGCCGCGTTTTCTTCGATGCCGTCGATCGCTTCCATTTTGAAGCCCCACCAACCTGCCCAGGTCGCGACGCAGATGCCTTCTTTCGCCAGAAGGTCGGCGATCTTGTAGGCCTCGGAACCGTGGTGGAAGGCTGCGATCTTGTAGCCGAATTCGTGTGCGATATCGATCATCACCGCCATTTCGTCGGCGCGATAGCAATGGTTCTCGACCAGGATCTCGCCGTTCAGAACGCCGGCGAGCGTGTCGAGTTTGAGATCGCGGTCGGGGGCTTCGCCTTTGCCTTCGGAGGCGTAATAGGCTTCCCACTTCTTCGCGTATTTCGACGCTTCAAGCCACGCCTTGCGATAGCCGGCGACGTTGCCCATGCGCGTTGAGGGCTGTTGGCCTTTGCTGCCGTAAACGCGTTTCGGATTTTCGCCGCACGCCATTTTGAGGCCGTAGGGCGCACCCGGAAACTTCATGCCCTGCATCGTGATCGAGGGCACGTTCTTCAGCGTGACGGAGCGGCCGCCGAAGAGGTTGGCCGAGCCCGGCAAGATCAGCATCGAGGTCACGCCGCCGCGGCGGACGGCATTGAACGCTTCGTCTTGCGGCCAGATGGAATGTTCGGCCCACACTTCGGCGGTGTTGGGACTTGTCGCCTCATTGCCGTCGGACACTGCGTCGACGCCCGGTTGCGGATAGACGCCCAAGTGCGAGTGCGCGTCGATGATGCCGGGCGTGACCCATTTGCCCTTGGCGTCGATCACCGTGTAGCCCGCGGGTACGGCGACGTTCGCGCCGACGGCTTCGATCTTGCCGTCCTTCATGAGCAGCGTGCCGCCCTCGATCTTGTCGCCGGTACCGGTGAAGATCGTGGCGCCGACAAAGGCCGTCGGCGTTGAGGGGAACGGTTTGTACGTCGATGGAAACGGATTGGCGTCGGCCTTCGGGTCCAGTTTCGGACGCTCGACCTTCGGTCCTTCGGCTGCTGTGGTTGCGCAGCCGGTCACAAGCAAAGCGGCCGCAAGGCATGCGGCTAGAACGCGTGCATTGATCAAGATATGTCCCCCAAAGTCCCCGTACCCACTATTGCACTTTCGAAACCGCAAGAAAATCGCTTGAATCGGCCCACTATGGTGAAAGCAAATCGATGATTTACGTGGCTCTGGGCGCGAATATGCCGTCCCCGGCCGGTCCGCCGGTGGTGACACTGCGCCAGGCCTTGGCGGCGATGCCGCGGCATCGGATCGATGTGGTGGCCGTGTCGCCGTTCTACCGGTCGCCGGCATGGCCCAATCCCGCCGATCCCCCTTATGTGAATGCAGTCGCCGAGGTTAGGACGCGGCTCACGCCTGGCGAACTGCTCAAGGCTTTATTGGCGATCGAGAAGGCGTTCGGGCGGGTGCGCAAGACGCGCAATGAACCGCGGACGCTCGACCTCGATTTGCTCGATTACGGTGGGCTCGTCAGCGACGTCGAGCAGCTGATGCTGCCGCATCCGCGGATGCACGAACGCGCGTTCGTCCTGAGGCCGCTCGCCGACATCGCGCCCGCTTGGCGACATCCTGACACGGGGGAGGCCATCGCCGTGCTCCTTGGAAATGTTGGGGAGGCTGGCCTCGAACGGCTAAAGGATGCCTAAAATCCGCGGTTTTGCCCTTGTTTTCGCAGGCGCAGCACGCTAGTTTCCCGCTTCACCCTCATGCGAAGGATTCTCGCGCCCGATGGCTCGCGTTACCGTTGAAGATTGCGTCGACAAAATCCCAAACCGGTTTGAGCTCGTGTTGCTCGCCGCACATCGCGCACGCTCGATCACGTCGGGCGCGGCACTGCTGGTCGATCGCGACAACGATAAGAATCCTGTCGTGTCGTTGCGTGAAATCGCGGCGTCGAAGGTGAAGCCTGACGGTCTGCGCGAAGAATTTTTGCTCAGCCTGCAACGCCATATCGAAACCGACGAGCCGGAAGCCGAGCGCGCTGCGATGGCGGAAGCTGCCATCGACGCACCGGACTTCGCGAACATCTCGGAAGCCGACTATGCTCGCGGTATGCGCGCCGATTCCGATGTGAAGCGGCCAGAGGTGGTGGAAGAGGTTGACGAAGGGGACGTTTAGCCCAGCCGATCTGGCACCCGTGCCGCCGAAAGGGCGGCTATCAGTTTTCCAAGATAAGCGCCGTGTCATGAGGAGTTTCGTCCCATGATGCGCCAATTCGAGCTCGTCGAACGCGTCAAAGCCTACGATCCGGATGCGGACGAGGACTTGCTGAACCGTGCGTACGTGTTCGGCGTCAAAGCGCATGGCAACCAAAAGCGCGACTCCGGCGATCCGTACTTCTCGCACCCACTTGAGGTCGCGGGGATTTTGACCGACCTCAATCTCGACGAAGCGACGATCGTGACGGCGTTGCTGCATGACACGATCGAGGACACCGAAGCCTCGTACGAGGAAATTGAAAGGCAGTTCGGGCGTGAGATCGCCGACCTCGTGGATGGCGTGACGAAGCTCTCGAAGCTCGAGCTGCAGTCGGAAGAAACGAAGCAGGCCGAGAATTTCCGCAAGTTCATGCTGGCGATGAGCCACGACGTGCGCGTTCTGCTCGTCAAGCTCGCCGACCGGCTGCACAACATGCGCACGCTGAAGTCGATCAAGAAAGTGGACCGGCGCAAGCGCATTGCGACGGAGACGATGGAAATCTACGCGCCGCTTGCGGGACGCATGGGGATGCAGAATTTCCGCGACGAGCTCGAAGACCTGGCGTTCGAAGAAATCAACCCCGAGATGCGCACGTCCGTGATGAAGCGGCTGGCGGAATTCCGCAAGACGACCAGTGCAGTGACGGAGCGGTTGGCGCAGACGCTCAAGCGGAAGCTTTCCGAGTATGGGATAGAGGCGTCGGTCAGCGGGCGCGAGAAGAAGCCGTACTCGATTTGGCGCAAGATGGAAGAGAAAGGGCAAACGTTCGATCAACTGTCCGACATCTTCGCGCTTCGCGTGACGGTCGGTACGATCGAGGACTGTTATCGCGCGCTTGGCGTGATCCACAGCACATGGCGGCACGTGCCCGGCCGGTTCAAGGATTACATCTCGCTACCGAAGACGAACAGCTATCGCTCACTGCACACCGAAATTTTCGGGCCGGAAAACCAGCGCATCGAGTTGCAGATCCGCACGGAAGAAATGCACGAAATCTCGGAACGCGGGATCGCTGCGCATTGGAGCTACAAGGACAAGCTGAACGGTGGGCGGCCGCTTGCGAACATCGATGCCTATGAGTCGTTGCGATCGCTGATCGAGTCCCTGAAGGTGGGCGATACGCCGGAAGAGTTCTTGGAGCACACGCGGCTAGAGCTGTTCCAGGATCAGGTGTTTTGCTTCACGCCGAAGGGCCAATTGATTGCCTTGCCGCGTGGTGCGACGCCGATCGACTTTGCCTACGCGGTCCATACGGATGTCGGCGATACGTGCGTTGGCGCGAAGATCGACGGCCGGCACGTGCCGCTCTCGACAAAGCTCAAGAACGGCAACAGTGTCGAGATCATCCGTTCGCCAAAGCAGGGCCCATCGGCCGTGTGGGAGAGCATGGTGGTCACCGGCAAGGCGCGTTCCGCGATCCGGCGCTACCTCAAGAATGCTGAGCGGCTTGAGCATCAGCGGATGGGGCGGGCGATCCTTGAAAAGGCGTTCCGCGATGCGGGGCAGGAGTTCTCCGAGAAGTCGCTGGCGGCGGCGCTGAAGAAGCTGAAGCTCGCCAAGGCCGACGACGTTTACGCGCATCTGGCCGAAGGATTGGTCAGTGCGGCCGATGTGGTGAAGGCTGTGTTCCCCGGGCTTAAAGCCGAAGAGTCGCCGCTGGTAAGTTGGACCAATTGGATCACGCGCAAACCGAAGGCCAACGCCATTCCGATCGAAGGACTGGCGGCGGGTCTTGGCTATCACTTGGCGCCATGCTGTCAGCCGCTTGTCGGCGACCGCATTGTCGGTGTGATCACGCAGGGGCAGGGCGTCGTCGTGCACACGATCGACTGCGATCAGTTGGCCGAGAGGCAGGATCAACTCGACCGGTGGCTCGACCTGAAATGGTCGCCGGATGCTGCGAACGAAGTGCAGGTCGGGCGGCTCAAAGTTGCGGTCAACAACGAAGCCGGCGCGCTCGCCAACATGTGCAACTCGATTGCGCAGCACGGTGGGAACATCACGAATCTGAAGATCGTCGGTCGTGCGCCGCTCGTCTTCGACATGCTTGTCGATATCGAGGTGCGGGACGCGAAGCATCTTGCCGATATTATCACGGGGCTGCGGGCCTCGCCGTCCATCAACGCTGTCGACCGGCCACACGGGGAAAAGGAACTTGTCGATCATGACGCCTGAACAAGTGCTCGGCGAATTTCAGAAGGCAGGCGCCCTGCTCAAGGGACATTTCATCCTCTCGTCCGGCCGGCACTCGGACACGTTTTTGCAGAAGGCGTTGGTGTTTCAGTATCCGAAGCGGACTGCGAAGCTCTGCAAGGCGTTGGCGGGGCTGATCAAGACGAAGGTCAAGAAGCGCATCGATGCAATCGTCTCGCCTGCGGTCGGTGGCATCATTCCGGGCTACGAGACGGCGCGGCATCTGGGCTTGCCTGCGATGTTCGTCGAGCGGCAGGACGGCGTCTTTCAACTGAGGCGGAATTTTCATCTGGATGAGACGATGAACGTCGTGATCATCGAAGATGTCCTGTCGACGGGTTTGTCGTCGCGCGAATGCATCGACGCGGCGAAGAAGACGGGCGCCAAGGTTTTGGCGCTGGCGTGCCTGATCGACCGGTCCGGTGGCGCGGCGAAGTTCGACGTGCCGTTTATCCCGCTGGCGCGGATCAAGGTTGCCTCATGGGAGGCGGACAAGCTGCCGAAGCACATTTTGGGCACACCGGCGGTGAAGCCCGGGAGCCGGGGGCTGAAATGAGCCGGCAGCTGCGCCTCGGTGTGAATATCGATCACGTTGCGACGATCCGGAACGCGCGTGGGGGCAGGCATCCTGAACCGCTGCGGGCGGCACAGATAGCTGTAGAAGCGGGCGCTGACGGAATTACGGCGCATCTTCGTGAAGATCGCCGGCATATCAGCGACGAGGATATCGAGCGTTTGGTGCGCGAGATCGACCGGCCGCTGAACCTCGAAATGGCAGCGACGGAAGAGATGCTGGCCATTGCGCTTCGCCATAAGCCGCACGCGGTTTGTCTGGTGCCGGAGCGTCGCGAAGAACGCACGACGGAAGGCGGCCTGGATGTTGCGGGCCAGCACAATCATTTGGCGCCGTTCGTGCGCGAGTTGGCTGCGGCGAAGATTCGCGTATCGCTCTTCATCGAGGCGAACCCAACGCAGGTCATGGTCGCAAGGAAGATCGGCGCGCATGTCGTGGAGCTGCACACTGGCGCCTATTGCGATGCCCATGCGCATGGCGACTTTGCAGAGCGCGACAAGATTCTAGAGCGCCTGAAAGCTGGCGCGAAGGAGGCCGCGCGGTTGGGCCTTGAAGTGCACGCGGGGCACGGCCTCAGTTTCGAGACCGTTGGACCGGTCGCTGCGATCCCGGAGGTCGTGGAACTCAACATCGGCCACTTCCTCGTTGGCGAGGCTATCTTCACCGGGTTTGCGGCATCGATCCGGCGGATGCGGCAGCTTATGGACGAAGCGCGCGGCGGCGCGGGCGAGCAGTTCGCGTGAGGGAAGTATGATCATCGGCATCGGCAGCGATCTGATCGACATCCGGCGCATCGAGGCGACGTTGGAGAAGTTTGGCGACAGGTTCGTGCAGCGGTTGTTCACCGAGGTCGAGCAGCTCAAATCGGACGGCCGGAAGAACCGCGCCGCCTCTTACGCAAAGCGCTTTGCGGCAAAGGAAGCGTGTTCCAAGGCGCTGGGCACCGGATTTCGCAAAAGCGTGTACTGGCGGGACTTGGGCGTTGTGAACATGCGCTCCGGCAAGCCGACGATGGCGCTAACGGGCGGGGCGGCCGCGCGCCTTGCCGAAATTACGCCTCAGGGGATGCGGGCGCAGATCGACCTCTCCATTACGGATGACTTCCCTTTGGCCCAAGCGATTGTGATCATATCGGCGGTACCGGCCGATTTGCCTCGGTAAGGCCGTTTTCGGCGGTTATCCGTTCTGTTGTTAACGGCCTGTAACACCTGACGAATTGACACTTTTGCGCCGAAACCTCATCTCTTAAGGTGCAGAGTTTGCATTGGGAACGCGCATGACGTCCGAGACTGAAAAGCCGTGGTGGAGCTCGAACGCAGCCGTCGAGACTTATAAAACGCTGGGCATCGCGGCGTTCTTTTTCCTGTTCATGCCGACGCTGCTGTTTCAACCGTTCCGCATTCCGTCGAGTTCGATGGAAGGCACGCTCGAGGTCGGCGACTATCTCTTCGTCTCGAAATTCACTTACGGCTATTCGCAGTACTCGTTCCCGTTCTTCACGCCGGTCGCGTTTGCGGGCCGCGTGATGGATAAGCCCGCTGAGCGTGGCGACGTCGTCGTGTTCCGTCTGCCACAAGATCCGACGCAGGACTACATCAAGCGCGTCATTGGCGTACCGGGCGACCGCGTGCAAATGATCGGCGGTGTGTTGCACGTCAATGGCGAGGCGGCGAAGCTTGAGAAGATCGACGATCGCGTCGAGATTGGGGAAGATGGCAGTGAACAACACGTGGCGCGCTATTACGAGACGCTGCCTGGCGGCGTGAAGCACGTCGTGCTTGACCGTATTCAAGACGCTCAGTACGACGACACGGAAGAATTTGTCGTGCCGCCTGGCCACTATTTCATGATGGGCGACAATCGCGACAATTCGAACGACAGCCGCGTACCCTATTCGGGCGTGGGTTTCGTGCCCGAGCAGAACTTAGTCGGTCGCGCGGAAGTCGTGTTCTTTTCGCATGACGGTTCGGCGCAGCTTTGGGAAGTTTGGAAGTGGCCGTTCGCGATCCGGTACAGCCGCCTTTTCAGCATGATCGGCTGAGCGTCATCCCGGGCCGATGAGTGAAAGGGAACTCATGGACGGCCAGGGGTGGCGGTCATCTTGGATTTTCGAGGCGCTGAAGACAGTCGTCTACGCGCTTCTGATCGCGCTCGGCATCAAGACGTTCCTGTTTCAGCCGTTCAACATTCCGTCGAGCTCGATGGAAGAGACGCTGCTGGTCGGCGACTATCTGTTCGTGTCGAAGTTCGCGTACGGCTATTCGAACTATTCGCTGCCGTTGGACGTGAACGCGATTCAGGGGCGGGTCTGGGCGGCCGAACCCGAGCGTGGCGACGTCGTGGTGTTTCGTCTGCCGGCGCGGCCATGGGAAGACTACATCAAACGCGTGGTCGGGTTGCCGGGCGACCGCATCCAGATGATCGACGGCGTGCTGCACATCAACGGTTCGCCGTGCAAGCTTGAACGCGTTGACGACTTCGTCGACATGACGCCGTATGGCGAGCGGCG
>JANLXP010000294.1:0-7888 GCA_031365165.1 Alphaproteobacteria bacterium | reverse complement strand
TTCGCAACAACGGGCTTCGGCACGTCGCGGATGAGCGAGTGCACCTCGTCGATCGGCATGCCGACCGGTCCGCGCGTCGAGCCGTCGCCGTATTGCCCGTCCTTGTCCGACTGATCGCCGCCCGTGCAGAACGCCTTTGGTCCCGTACCGGTGAGCACGATCGCGCCGATATCGTTGTCAAACCCTGCCTTCTGGAAAGCGTCGATCAATTCCACGCAGGTCTTCGGCCGGAAGGCGTTATAGACCTTCGGCCGGTTCAGCGTGATCGTCGCGACGTGATTGCGAACGTCATAAAGAATGTCTTCGTAGGTCATCGGCGTCTCCAGGCGCGTGGATCAGGCGTCGTAGTTTAGCGTGACGTCCCCGCTGGTCGGAACGGCTTGGCACGTCAACACGTATCCATCTGCCACTTCGTCCGCGCTCAAGCCATAGTTCTTCTTCATCTCAACCGTGCCCGCGGTTACTTTCGCCCGGCACGTCGTGCAGACGCCGCCCTTGCACGCATAAGGCGCGGGCAAACCCGCCGCTTGAACGCTTTCCAGAATGTTCCCCTTCGCCGCATCGAAGGCGACCCTCGACCGCCGCCCATCCAGCGTTACCGTCAACATCGTGCCGGCCGCCTGTTCTTCTAAAGCCCGCATCCGCTCGATCTGTTCCGCCGAAAGCGCGCTCGTCGTGAAGCGCTCGATCAGGATCTTCGACGCCGGTACGCCGCGCGCAAGAAGCGCCGCCTCCGCCGCATCCATCATCGGCCCCGGCCCGCAGATAAAGAACGCGTCCGCGCTCGCCACATCGACAAGCGTGGAAAAGACTTCGTCGCACTTCGTGGCGTCGAGCCGCCCGTTGAACAGCTCGATCTCCTCAGCCTCGTTTTCCAGAAAGTGATAAATCTCCAGCCGATCGAGAAAACGGTTCTTCAGCGCCGCCAGTTCCTCCAAGAAGATGATCGAAGCGCTATCCCGATTGCCGTAGAGCAACGTCGCCCGGGCATGCGCATTTTCCTGCAGCGCGGTCTTCAAAATCGACAGAACCGGCGTGATCCCCGACCCGCCGGCAAGCGCCACATAGTAGGGCGCGCGCACACCGTCCGGCATGACGAACCGCCCCATCGGCGGCAGGACCTCAAGCGTCTGCCCCGCCTTGATCTGGCTATTCGCCCACGTCGAAAATCGTCCGCCCGGCATCGTCTTGATCGCGATACGGAATTCGCCGTCCGACGGCGCGACGCACAACGAATACGTCCGCCGCACATCCTCGCCGCCAATGTCGGCCTTCAGCGTCAAATGTTGCCCCGCGCGAAAGGCGAACGCCTCACGCAATTGGGCCGGCACGTCGAAGCGAATGGAAACCGCGTCCGCCGTCTCGCGGCGAACCTCGGCAACGGTCAAACGGTGAAAGCCGGCGTTGATGGACATGGGCTCAGTGACACTTGAAAAGGTCAAACGGCTCGCCACAACTCAAGCACCGATGCAACGCCTTGCATGGCGTCGAACCAAAGCGGCTGATCTCCTCAGTCCGCGCCGAACCGCAACGCGGACAGTGGGCCTCGTCACGCAAGCTTGTCCGCCCAGCCCCTTTCGGCGGCGGCGCAATCCCATAAGCGCGAAGTTTCTCGCGACCCGCGTCGCTGATCCAATCGGTGGTCCAAGCCGGTGCAAGCGCTGTCTCAATCTTCAACCGCGAGAACCCCGCACGATCAAGCTCGCCCCGGATCGCCGCCTCAATCGCAATCGTCGCGGGGCACCCCGTGTAGGTCGGCGTGATGACGACCGCATCGTCGCGCACATCGCGCACGATGCCGAGGTCGACGATCGAGATGCACGGAATCTCCGGATCAGGCACGTGCGACAACACCTCGAACACACGCGCCTTCAGCGATGCGGATTGAGCAACGCTCATCCCGCTCACCACTGCGCGCCCGGATAGGTCCGTGGCAGAAACTGCATCGCGGAAAGAATGTGGCCAAGATGCTCGGAGTGATGCCCGATCCGTCCGCCCACTGCCGCGCGCCGCGGCTTCGGCATCTCGAGCGTCGCTTCAGCCAAGGTCTTGGCGATCCGCGCATCCCACTCGCCGCGAAGTTTCCGAACATCCGCTGCAACACCCGACGCGATCAGCGGCTCAACCATCCGATCAATTTCGAACAACTCGTCACCGAACCGCCAAACCCACTCAAGTCCATTGACGATCCGCTCCCGGCTCTCGGCCGTGCCGTCGCCAAGCCGCACGATCCACTCGTTCGCAAACCGCGCGTGATAGGCAACCTCTTTCACGGCCTTTGCTGCAATCGCCGCCAGCATGTCGTTGCGCGACCGCGAGAGCTCGCGGAACAAAAGCTCCTGCCAATTCGAGAACAGAAACTGCCGCGCAATCGTTTGCGCGAAATCGCCGTTCGGTTGTTCGACCAAGAGGCAATTCTTGAAGTCGAGCACATCGCGATGAAAGGCAAGCTTGTCCGCATCGACGCCGCACGCTTCACCCGCAAGCTTCAAAAAGAACGTCGCCTGCCCCACCAGATCGAGCGCGATATTCGCGAGCGACAGATCGACTTCCAACATCGGCGCGTGCCCGCACCATTCGGAAAGCCGCTGCCCCAAAATCAAACTGTCGTCGCCCAGTTGCAGCGCGTAGGCGGAAAGCGCGTCGGCCATCAGATGTTCTTCACGTTCTCGGGGATCGAATAAAACGTCGGATGCCGGTAGACCTTATCAGCCGCCGGCTCGAACAACGCCGCACCCTCGCCAGGATCAGAGGCCACGATATCGGCCGACCGCACGACCCAAAGGCTCACGCCCTCCATCCGCCGCGTGTAGGTATCGCGCGCCGCTTCGATCGCCATACGATCGTCGGCCGCGTGCACGCTTCCCACATGTTTATGCGCGAGCCCATTCTTCGCCCGCACGAACACTTCCCAAAGCGGCCATTCCTTGGTCATGGCGCCTACTCCGCCGCCGCGCGATGCGCACGCTTCGCAGCATGGGCGTTTGCCGCTTCGCGAACCCACGCGCCGCTCTCCCACGCCTCGACCCGTGCCTTCACGCGCTCTTTCGCGACCGGTCCCTCGCCGCGAACGACCGCATAGAACTCGTCCCAATCGATTTCGCCGAAATCGTAGGACCCGCGCGCCTCATTCCAAGCGAGCTTCGGATCGGGCACGGTGAGCCCAATCGCTTCCGCTTGCGGCACCGTCACGTCGACGAATTTTTGCCGCAACTCATCGTTCGTCTCGCGCTTGATCCGCCACCGCACGGACTGCGCCGTGTTCGGCGAATTTTCGTCCGGCGGCCCGAACATCATCAGCGACGGCCACCACCAACGATCCAGCGCGTTCTGCGCCATGCGCTTCTGCTCCGGCGAACCGGCGGCCAGCGCCATCATGATCTCGTAGCCTTGGCGCTGATGAAAACTCTCTTCCTTGCAGATTCGCACCATCGCCCGCGCATACGGACCGTACGACGTCCGCTGCAGCGGCACCTGGTTCAGGATCGCAGCCCCATCGACCAGCCAGCCGATCGCTCCGATGTCGGCCCAGGTCAGCGTCGGATAATTGAAGATCGTAGAATACTTCGCGCGGCCCGAATGCAGCGCCTCGATCATCTCATCGCGGCTCGTGCCCAACGTCTCCGCTGCCGCATAAAGATATAGCCCGTGCCCGCCCTCATCCTGCACCTTGGCGAGCAACACCGCCTTACGCCGCAAACTCGGCGCACGCGTGATCCAATTGCCTTCTGGCAACATGCCCACGATCTCGGAATGCGCGTGTTGCGAAATCTGCCGCACGAGCGTCTTGCGATAGGCCTCCGGCATCCAGTCTTTGGGCTCGATGAAATCGTCGGCCGCCACGCGTGCCTCGAACGCGGCAAGCTTCACCGGATCCTCAGCGACCGTCGTAACGGGCGCCGATTTCTGGTTCTTGTCTTTCAGTTCGGTCGTGTACATGAGCGCGCAAAATCCCAAACGAACATCAAGCTAAAATCTAGAATAAATCGACCGATCGGTCAATTAATTGCCGGGGAGCACCGCGCCTCCAACCGCACGCGAAAGCCCTTGAAACACCGCGATGTTTTCGCCCTCCGCAGTGCGCACCGTCACCACGTAGGCACCTGAACGTCCGGCGACCGCTTCTTCCCGCGCCTCTGCGATCAAGCGCGTGCCTTCCTTTGCCGGCGCCAAGAACACAATCGACGCCTGCTGCGCGACGGTCGAGACGTTGCGCGAGTTGCACGCATACGCGAACGCCGTATCCGCCAGCGCGAAAATCATCCCGCCATGTGCAATGCGGTACCCATTGAGCATGTCGGTGCGCACGACCATCGAAATCCGCGCGTAACCCTCACGCGCCTCTTCGATCGCGATGCCCCAGTTCGGCCCGGTTCCTTCTTGGCTGAACATATGCGTTGCAACCTGGCGCGCGAGCGCATCTGCAGCGTTCGACATGTGATCCGTCCTGAAATTGACCGTCCGCGCGTTCTACCCTAAAGCGTACCACACAAGAGCGCGGGGCCAACCCGCGACACCCCTGGGAGGTGGCGGCATGTCTTACGAAACCATCCTGTTCGATCTGACCAACAACGCCGCGCGCTTGACGTTGAACCGGCCTGACCGGTTGAACAGCTTCAACGTACAAATGCATGCCGAGATCGCCGAGGCACTGACTGCCGTCGAACGCAACGCAGACATCCGCGCGCTGCTCATCACGGGCGCAGGTCGCGGATTTTGCGCCGGCCAAGATTTGTCGGATCGCGCAGTGGCACCCAGCAGCGCAGGCGTCGATCTCGGCGAGTCGCTTGAGAACCGCTACAACCCGCTCGTTCGCCGCCTTGTCGCATTGCCGAAACCCGTCGTATGCGCGGTGAATGGCGTCGCCGCCGGCGCCGGCGCGAACATTGCCTTCGCCGCCGACATCGTGCTCGCCGCAAAGAGCGCCCGCTTCATTCAAGCATTCGCCAACATCGGACTCGTGCCCGACTCCGGCGGCACATGGATCTTGCCACGCCTTGCGGGCCAACCGCGCGCGATGGCGCTAGCCCTTACCGGAGAACCGTTGAGCGCCGAGAAAGCAGAAGCCTGGGGCCTCATCTGGCGCGCCGTCGACGACAGCGAGTTGCAAGCCGAAGCAACGAAACTGGTTGAGCGCCTGGCGAACGGCCCGACCAAAGGCTTAGGCGCAACAAAGCTCGCAATCCGCAAGAGCTGGTCGCAGTCGCTCGATGCCCAACTCGATCTCGAACGCGATCTGCAGCGCGAACTCGGCCGCAGCCACGACTACGGCGAAGGCGTTGCCGCGTTCGGCGAGAAGAGAACACCAAAGTTCACTGGCCGCTGAGGAGGCCCTTATGAAAACGCTTCAAGCCTACGCGCAGGATACCTGGACCGCGCCGCGCGGCACGATGACGTCCGTTCGTTCCGCCGTAACGGGCGAACCGGTTGCACAACTTGGCGAAACCGTCCGCGACTTTGCAGCAATCCTCGCTCACGCGCGCAACGTCGGCGGCCCCGCGCTTCGCAAGTTGACGTTCCACGATCGCGCAAAGATGCTCAAAGCCTTGGGCGACGCAATCATGGCCCGCAAGGATGAACTCTACGCTCTCTCCTACGACACAGGCGCCACGAAGAGCGACGGCTGGATCGACATCGAAGGCGGCGCCGGCACGCTGCTCGCCTACGCCTCCAAAGGCCGGCGCGAGTTGCCGAACGACACGATCCTGACCGATGGCGCCGTCGAAGGCCTATCGAAGCGCGGCACGTTCATTGGCCAACATGTGATGACGTCGCTGAAGGGTGCCGCCGTTCACATCAATGCCTTCAACTTCCCCGTCTGGGGCATGCTCGAGAAACTGGCGCCCACGCTGCTCGCTGGCGTGCCTGCCATCGTCAAACCCGCGACCGCCAGCGCCCAACTCGCGGAAGCCGCGTTCCGGGTGTTGATCGAGGCAAACGTCTTGCCGAAAGGCGCGGTGCAACTCGTCCTCGGGCCCATCGGCGACCTGTTTGATCACCTGACCGGCCAAGATGTCGTCTCATTCACCGGCTCGGCCGAGACAGCAGAAAAACTCCAACGCCACCCCATCATCGCGCGCGAAGGCGTGCGCTTCATCGCCGAACGCGATTCTCTGAACGCCGCCGTGCTCGGCCCCGACGCCGCACCGGGCACACCGGAATTCGACCTCTTCGTCAAAGAAGTCGTACGCGAGATGACGGTGAAGGCGGGTCAAAAATGCACTGCCATCCGTCGCGCCATTGTCCCCGCCAACGTGATCGATGCCGCCGAAGTAGCGCTGAAGAAGGCACTCGCCGAAGTGGTGGTCGGCGATCCACTCCAAGAAGGTGTCGCCATGGGCGCGTTGATCAGCACAGCGCAACGCGACGACGTGCGCGCAAAGATCAAGGCGCTTGGAGACGAGACCCGCATCGTGGTCGGCGATCCCGCGCACGTTGACGTGCGCGGCGGCGACGCGAGCAAGGGTGCATTCATCGCGCCGGTCCTCTTGCGCTGTGACAAGCCGTTACACGCCACAAAGGTCCACGAGATCGAACCGTTCGGTCCCGTTGCAACGTTGATGCCCTACGCCGGCCTGGTTGAAGCGATCGGACTCGTCAATCGCGGCAAGGGCTCGCTCGTCATGTCGCTGTTCACGCACGATCCGAAAATCGTCCGCGAATTCATCGACGGCGCAGCCTCGTTCCACGGACGCATGGTCGTCATCGACCGCGACTGCGCAAAGGAATCGACGGGCCACGGCTCGCCGCTTCCCGCGCTGATCCACGGCGGCCCCGGCCGCGCCGGCGGCGGCGAAGAGATGGGCGGCCTGCGCGGCGTCATGCACTATATGCAGCGCACGGCTGTCCAAGGCTCGCCGCGCACGATCAGCGCCGTCACGAGCAATTGGCTCACCGGCGCGCCTCAAACGATCGACACAGTTCATCCGTTCCGCCTGCGTTTCGGCGAACTCGAACTCGGACGAACGCTTGTGACGAAGCCGCGCACGATCACACTCGAAGACGTCGAACACTTCGCGCATTTCACCGGCGACACGTTCTACGCCCACATGGACGAGAAAGCCGCTGCAGCAAATCCGCTGTTCGGTGGACGCGTCGCGCACGGCTATTTGCTGCTCTCGTTCGCGGCAGGCCTGTTCGTCGACCCCAACCCCGGCCCCGTTCTCGCGAACTATGGCCTCGACAACCTGCGCTTCATCAAGCCCGTGAAACCCGGCGAGTCGATCAAAGTGAGCCTCACCGTGAAGCAAAAGACCTCGCGCACGGAGAAGTACGGCGAAGTCCGCTGGGCCGTCTTGCTCACGAACGCAAACGAAGAACCGGTCGCGAGCTACGAACTGCTGACGATGAACGCGCTTTGAGATGCAGCTTGCCTTCGACAGCGGCGGGTCCGGCGACAAGCTGATCGTTCTACTGCATGGCTTGGGTGCCACGCGCCACGTCTGGCAACCGATGCTCGAGGCCACCCGCTGGCAGGGCAGCTGGATCGCGCCCGATTTGCGCGGCCACGGCGCCTCTCTACACGCGGACACCTACACACTCGCCGATCACGCAACCGAAGTGGCAGCACTTGTCCGAACATCTGGATCGTGGCGCGAGATCGTCATCGCCGGTCATTCGATGGGCGGCGCGGTTGCACTCGCCTTGGCATCGGGCACGTTCGGCTTCGCGCCGTCGCATGTCTTCGGTCTTGGCATCAAGGTCGCGTGGAGCGACGAAGAACTGACACGCATGCGTGACCTCACTGCCGTGCCCGCGCGACGCTTCGCAACGAAGGACGAAGCGATCGACCGCTACCTGAAGGTCGAGGGTCTTGCGGGCCTCATCGACAAACAGTCGCCGGCGGCGGCCGCTGGCGTAGCGCCCGATAGCGACGAATGGCGCTTGG
>JANLXP010000284.1:0-5194 GCA_031365165.1 Alphaproteobacteria bacterium | reverse complement strand
CGCCCCGCGACGCCACCCGCGACGAGCGCGACATCCGCAGAGCGCTGCTTCCGTTCGACGTACGCTTCGAACGCTGGGAGGCAACGAAACCGCTCGCCCCGGGCGCCGGCCAAGACGCGGTTCTGGAGGCCTACGCGAAAGACGTGGATCGCCTGAAGAAGATCGGCGGCTATCAATCCGTCGATGTCGTGCGCATGCACCCGGAACATCCCGATCGCGACGCGATGCGCGGCAAGTTCCTTTCGGAGCATACGCACGGCGACGACGAAGTTCGCTTCTTCGTGGAAGGCGCCGGCGCGTTTTTCCTGCGCAACAACGAACACGTGCTGAAGGTCGTTTGCGAAGCCGGCGATTTGCTGTCGGTCCCCGCCCACACGCGCCACTGGTTCGACATGGGGCCACGCCCGCTCTTCGCAGCAATCCGGTTGTTCACGACCCCGGAGGGATGGGTTGCTTCGTTCACCGGCGACAAGATCGCCGACGCGATCCCGAAATACGACGCGTGAAAGCAGCCCTCCTCGACATCGAAGGCACCATCGGGGACATCGCGTTCGTGCGCGATGTCCTCTTCCCGTTCGCGCGCGCACGCATCCCCGACACGCTAAAGGCTCGCTGGACGGATCCTGAGGTCGAGGCGACAGTCGTTGGCGCCCGTGAGGCCAGCGGCAAAGGCCTGGGAACGCAGCAAGAAGCGACCGCCCAGTTTCTCGCCTGGATGGACGAGGACAAGAAAATCACCCCGCTGAAGGCGCTTCAGGGCATCACCTGGCGCGAAGGCTACGCATCCGGCGAACTGAAGGCCCACCTCTATCCGGATGCCATCGAAGCAATGCGCACGTGGTCACGCCACGGCGTACAGATATTCATCTATTCGTCGGGTTCGATCGAAGCGCAAAAGCTCTACGTCGCCCACAGCGTCGCAGGTGATCTGTCGCCGCTGGTCGGCGGCTACTTCGACACCACGACTGGCCCCAAAGGCGACCCAACGTCCTACATGAAGATCGCAACAGCGGTCGGCCTTGAACCTTATGAACTCACGTTCTTCTCGGATGCACCCGCAGAAACCGACGCAGCCCACACTGCCGGCGTCGTCGTCTACCGCATCGACCGCAAGCAGCCGCTTTCATTCGAAATCGACGACCGCGGCACGCGCGTCATCGGCTCGTTCGCAGGTCCGCTCGCCGGCTACTGATAGAGCGCGATACTTCCGATCCGCGTGTCGATCTTCTGCAAAACCGCCGCGTAGGCGGGCGACCCGACATCGCCGTAGCGCTTCTTGAACAGCGCCGCGCTCAATCCTTCAGGCAAGTCGCTCACCAATGGGAAGAAGTCGCCTTCGCTGATCCCGCCGGCGAACGCACTCTGCAACGCTCGCGCGGAGGCTTCGTTGGCCGTCGCGACTTCTGCAAACCGCACGCCGGTTCGGTCCGCCGCAACGTCAGTGAAACTGAACCCGGAAGGCCCGTCACTGTCGGAGACTTCTTTCGCCTCACCGATCAAGTTCGAGACACCGCTGCCCGTCGCCACCTGAAGACCCGCTGTCGTCGCAAAGTGGCGCACCCAATCGTGCCGCCGCTGCACCTTCACCGACGCGATCTCGAACGGCCCCGCGTCCGCGTCTTTCGTATTCACATCGGCAAGCAACGCCTGAAAGCGGTCATCTCCGAAGTACATCGCGAGCGCCAGGATCAACGCGCGGTTCTCCTCCACCGGATCGTTACCCTGTGAACGTTCCTGCGCAACCGCAAACAACGGCCCTAGATAAGAAGCTAGCGACACCGGCGTCGTCGCCTGCGAAGCGCTCGTGCCCACAAGCGTCAAATAGTAAGACCGGATCGCCTCCGCATTGTCGAGGTTCAAAGCCTTCCCCGCCGCTGCTTTCACATCGGACACGAGGTCCGCCGGCGGCTGCACGCCGACCGTGATCACGTCTCCCGCCACCTCGACGGAGCGGATGCTCGAATAAATCGGATCGCCCTTACCCTGCCCCACGAACCAATCGAGCAAATAGATCGTCACGGGCTTGATGATCCAATCCGGCACGCTGATCGAACCGACCGAGAGGCTCGACACCGAGAGCTCCGTATCCGACGGCACAACCTTCGCTTCGACGTTCAGATACTTGCCAAGAAAACTCTCAGGGATCGGCAACGTCGCCGTACCCTGGAATACGACGCCGTCGGGCGCCGCTTGCACGCGTCCGTGCGCCGCCCCGACACGCGACAACACCGCGCCGATCGCGCGGCTGATCTCTGTGTCGCTGACACTGACCTTCGTCGCCACGTTAGGGTTCAAACCGCGTGGGTCGAACCGCTTTAGAATGCTCGTCGCATCCCCGATGCCGTCGAACGTCTGCTGGTCCGCCTCGCTCACCAGAGGCTTTCGCTCGATCACGAGCAACGGCACGATAATCGGGCTCAGAAAGATCAACGAAACAACAAGCCGGACAACATTCTTCAGCACAAAGAACACGAGACAGAATCCTTAGGTGTCGGCCGGACGTTAGAAGAAACGCGCCCCCACTGCCACCAACCGCGGGGGGAGCACTTCGTCTGTTGTGGCGTAGGTCACCAGCCTTGGCTATCGTGACAGGCAACGACAGCCCAGGAGCCTCTCATGAACGTCAGCGAAGCCGTCTTGCGCCAGCTTGTGGACCTTGGCGTCGAGGTTTGCTTCGGCAACCCCGGCACGTCGGAGATGCACCTGGTGGCGAGCTTCGACCGCGTCGGCGGCATGCGCCCGGTTCTCGGGCTGTTCGAAGGCGTGTGCACCGGCGCCGCCGACGGCTATGCCCGAATGGCGGGAAAACCTGCCGCAACGCTCCTGCACCTCGGGCCCGGCCTCGGGAACGGTTTCGCAAACCTGCACAATGCCAAGCGCGGGCAGTCGCGCATGATCAATCTGATCGGCGATCACGCCACCTATCACCGCAAATACGACGCACCGCTGCAAAGCGACATCCACTCGATCGCTAAGCCCGTCTCGGATTGGATCGGCGACCCTGTCTCCGCCGACGACGCGCTCGTGAAAACGCGCCAAGCCTTCGAAATCGCGATGCGGCCGAACGGCGGACTGTCAACGCTGATCGTGCCTGCCGATATCGCTTGGTCCGAGATGCCATCAACGCCGCCCACAGTGAAAGCCAAACACACGACGGAGAAAGCTGTCGACATGAAGCTTGTGCGCGAGGCGGCCGCCGCGCTGCGCTCCGGCGAACCCGCGGTCCTGTTGATCGGCGGCCACGCCGGCCTCGAGCGGCCGCTGGCGCTCGCCGCGGCAATTGCAGAGAAGACCGGCGTGCGCCTCTTCGCCGACACGTTCTTGCCACGGCTCGCGCGCGGACGAGGCCGCTCGCGTCCGGATCGCGTGCCCTACTTGGGCGAGATGGCGGTGATGATGATGCAAGGCTTCCGCCACGCCGTCATGGTGGGCACGAAAGCGCCGGTGGCCTTCTTCGCCTACCCGAACAAGCCCTCCACGTTCCTGTCGCCGGAATGCAAAACCTATCAGCCGTGGGACAGCGAAAATGACGTCGTCGATGTGCTAACGGCCTTAGCTGAAGAAGTCGGCGCGAAAGTCGCACCCGCACCGGCTGGAAGCGCGCTGCCCGAGGTCCCAACCAGCGGAAAGCTGAATGTCCAAACCTTCGGCGACGCATTCGCGGCGTTGTTGCCCGAAGGCGCTATTGTTTCCGATGAGGCAATAACGTCCGGCACATGGGCGCAGATCGCCTCGCAGGCGTCAGCGCCGCACGACTGGCTGGCACTCACGGGCGGCGCGATCGGCGACGGTATCCCGATGGCGGTTGGCGCCGCGATCGCGTGCCCAGGTCGGCCCGTGATCAACCTACAGGCCGATGGCAGCGCGATGTACACGATCCAAGGCTTGTGGACGGCAGCGCGCGAGGGCCTCCACGTCATCACGATCCTCTTCAACAACAAGTCGTACGGCATCTTGAACATGGAGCTCGACCGCGTCGGCGCGACCGCGCAGAGCGAACGCTCGCGCTCGCTGCTTTCGCTCGACAAGCCTGTGATCGATTTCACCGCGATGGGAAAAGCGCTGGGCGTGAGCGCCGCACGCGCCGACGACTGCGAAAGCTTCGTCAAAGCATTCAAGCGCGCGCTCGCCGAACCCGGCCCGCATTTGATCGAAGCAATGTTTTCTTGAAGCACAAATAAAAAGCGGCAGGTGCCGTTGGGGGCGAACACCTGCCGCATTCGACGCCTAGGCGATGGGTTCGACGGGAACGCTTGGGTAGGGGGGCATCCCGTCTCTAGGCGCGAAAGAATCACTTCAGTGATCTAACTCTAGCAGCCGATCCGGATCGCAATAGGGGGGCCACTGTGGACGAGCGCAACATTGGCCGGAAAAGAAAGAAGCTTGATCGCGCGCTCGCTCGCATGGAGTTACAACCCCATGTTGGCTGTACCTATCCGTCCAATGAATCGCTTGGCCAAGTTTTCAGCGGCAACGCTCGAAGATTTCATGCTAACAATCGGAGACGATCCGTATGAGATCATTCAGGTGAGACCGAAGTTTCAATTACCGCGTGCACTTGAAAGTTGTTCTGCCGTTGACGCTTCGTCGTTACAGCCGCCATGGTTTTCCACATGAACGTGTCCCCGCTCGCATTTGACTCCTCATCCTCGCGCCTCGCCGCGCTTTGGATCGCAGTGTCAATCGTCTCCGTGGTGTCCGTTGCCATCGCACCGATTGCAGCGTTCGTGCTGATGATCAGCGCCTTCGGCCTGCCCCACGTGCTCTACGAGCTTCGCTACGTCGACGAACGCTTCAGCGCCCGCATGTCAGCCCGCCCCCTCGCCGCCATTGGCGCCCTCGTAGCACTCATTGCCACCGCCAGAATCGCCAACGGCATGCACATCCTCATGGGTGATGCCTTCCTTTGGATCGAGCTCGGCCTCGGCGCCGCCTTGGCCCTGACCGCAACCGCGCTCATGCGCCACAACAAGCCGCTCGGCGCCGTCATCGGCACAGCCTTCGCCCTCGGCGCGGTGTTCGCGCCTGTCCCAACCTTCCTAATCTGGGCCTGGCTGCACAACCTCACCCCGCTCGGCTTCGTCGCCGAAATCACCGAGGGCGAAGAACGCCGCCGTTGGCTCACGTTGCTGGCAATCCCGTTTTTCGTCCTCCCAGCCTTGGTCGCAACGGGCATGTTCCATGGCCTCGCCAA
>JANLXP010000828.1:0-1024 GCA_031365165.1 Alphaproteobacteria bacterium | reverse complement strand
CTAAAAAGGGCGGGCGGGACGCCCGCGGTCCCAGGGCTAGTGCCTCGCCTTTGGTGCATCTGCGTGTGATAGAACGTGGCTATGGCGAAGATTTTGATGCCGTTGCCGGCGCGCGGTTTCGACCCGACGGAGACTGGAGTGCCTTGGCGCGTGTTGACGGAGCGCGGGCACGATGTCGTGTTCGCGACGCCGGATGGCGAGCCAGGTGCGGCCGATCCGTTGATGGTGACGGGCAGGGGGCTGGGTTTTCTCGCGCCGTTCTTGCGCGCGAATGCGGATGGCCAAGCGGCCTACGCCGCGATGACGGCGGGTGCTGCGTTTCGCGCGCCCCTGCCCTACGCGGCCATCCGGCCCGAGGACTTCGACGCCATCCTGTTACCGGGCGGTCATGCGAAGGGCATGCGGCCTTATTTGGAGTCGCCCGTGCTGCAGGGACATGTTGCGACGTTCTTCGCCGGCGACAAACCTGTCGGCGCGATCTGCCATGGCGTGGTGCTGGCCGCGCGATCGAAGACGCCGTCCGGTGCGTCGGTGCTGCGGGGTGCCAAGACGACGGCGCTCACGCGGCAGATGGAAATGACGGCGTGGCGCCTCACCGCGCTCACGCTTGGCGACTACTACCGCACGTATCCTTTGACGGTGGAGGACGAGGTGCGTGCCGCGCTCGCGCAGGCCGACGATTTCGTCCATGGGCCGATGTCGCTCACCCGCGATTCACTTGCGCGGCTGGAGCGCGGTTTCGTCGTGCGCGATGGAAACTACCTCTCCGCCCGCTGGCCGGGTGATGCGCATAAGTTTGCCGTCGAGATTGACCTGATGGTGCGTGAGAGCGCGGCGTCACGAAGACGTTAGTTTGTCGAGTCCTTTTGCTGACTTAGTTTCGGCCACGTCGTGTCAGTACGAGGGACCGCTATGTTGAAAATGCCGAACTTGCTGGTTGGTTTCTTTGCAGCCGTCGTTGTTATTTTAGCTATCGCTACGGTCGTCAAACTTTTTTGATCCCGGACTTAAGGATTCGCCGGGC
>JANLXP010000225.1:0-1816 GCA_031365165.1 Alphaproteobacteria bacterium | reverse complement strand
GGACGCCCGCGCTCCCAGGGCAAGCGCTTGGCCTCAGGCGCAGAACTCTACGACCGCTGATCGAAAGCCTCAGACTTCACGAGGAGGCGCTAGCCCTGGGACCGCGGGCGTCCCGCCCGCTCTTGTCTACTTGGAAAGTGCCAACCGCATCACCGGCCGCTCCGGCTTACGCCGCGCGACCTCAACAAACCCCGCGTGGCGAAACATCGACGCCGCCCCAAACCACATCGACATCGGCGTCGAAACTTGCGGCTTGTCGATCGGATAAGCCTCCAACACCTTCACCTTCTGCTTGCGCGCATAAGCAATCGCGCCGTCGAGCAACGCCTGCGCCACGCCTTGCCCGCGCTCTGCCGCCGGCACGACAAAACAAATCACCGACCACACCGGCGCCTCGTCGACCGCCTTCATCACCCGCGAAGTCTCAAGCCTCTCGAACGCAGCCCGCGGCCCCAACGAAACCCAACCAACCGGCTGCTTCCCCCGATAAGCAATCAACCCCGGCGGCGGCTCCCCCTTCGCCAACTTCTTCAGCGCAGCCCTCCGATCCTTCGGCATCGCCGCCTTCGCAAACCGGTAATGCACACACCAACACCACTTCGCGACGGAACAACCCTTGGCCGTGAACAAGGCTTCGATGTCGCTCCAGTTCTGAAGCGTCAGAGGTTTAATAGAGAGCTTCATTGCATCACCGTAATTGCCTATCGAGGACCGCGGATCAGTTGGCACCTGGGCCAGATTATCACCATGGGCTATAGGTTTGATGAGGCCGGAAAGCGAACATATGCAATGAGCGAACCATCCCAGGAGCAAACTGATCGCAAGCACCGGTCCGAGAAACGGCTCGCCGCAGAAGGTGTGCCGGTCAATCCGCATTTGCCCGCGATCGAGTCGGAAGCCGAAGCCAAACGCCGTACGAAGGATGAGATCGCTTACCGCGCCCTGGCGCTCATGACAGTGGCGATGAGCGGCGCGGGACAGAACAAAGAAACGACACGAAAGGTCATCACGGATTTCGGCGTCAGCGATTGGCTGACGCCGAAGGAGCAAACATTCCTCGCGGCTGTCGGCTCGACGGAGCAGGATCGCCTAAACTTCGCGTGGCGGGTTGAGGCCGCGCATACGCTGTTCTGGGCGCTTGGTTACGTTCATGCGCTTGGCATGCCAACACAGCAGTGCGACCCACACGTCCTGATGAAGATCATGAAGCAGCACGGCGCAGCAGAACCGTTTGTCGCTGCTGTGCGGCTACGCGCCCTAAGCGAAATTCTTGACGAAGCTGACCTCATTTACCGCTACCACTGGGCGGGCGTTGCCGCGCACATCAATGGCAAGGCGAAGCCAAAGGGTCTGAGTTCGAGCGTCATTCTCGAACGTCACACAGCGTTGAATTGGTTGATCGGTTACTGCGACCAAGATTGGGACGATGTGACCACCGACACGTGAGCGAGTTACCCGCCACTTAGCGCCCCAAACACGTGCACCTCCGCCGTGGGCCTCAGCGACGCGCTGACCTCGCGTACGCGCTCGCCATCCACGAACACGCGCATGTGCTCGCGAATGCGCCCCTGCTCGTCGATCACGCGGAACCGAATGCCGGGGAAGCGCGCGTCGAGGTCGTTGAGCGCTTGATCGACGGTGTTGCCGTTGGCCGCCGCCGTGGTGGCGCCGCTCGTGTAACTGCGCAGCTGTTGCGGGATGAAGATGGTGATCATGGGCGTCTGTCGTAGCGTGCTGCGTTTGTGGAGAGGCTCACCCGGGAGCGCGGGCCACCTGCCCGCCCGGGTGTCGTTCGAGGGGCGCCCCCCGTGCAAGA
>JANLXP010000221.1:0-1402 GCA_031365165.1 Alphaproteobacteria bacterium | reverse complement strand
AACTACAGCGCCGCCTTGAACGAAGGGCCGTTCGAGGTTTCGGCGCGCGAACGGCGTACCGGCAAGTCCACGCAGCATTAGGTTCTCATCCACGGCATCGAGCGCTATGCCGCCGGCTGTCGAGATAGCCCGCGCAATAGGCGCGGTGCCGGTGAGTGTAAGCGGAGCCGATTTGATTTGCGCGGCGAGAGCCTTCGCGTCGCTGGCAAGGGTCGAACCGTGCGTCTCGCGCAGGAAACTGATTGCGACCGGCGACAGTGCCAACGCCTTGCGCAGAAAATTCGAAAGACTATCGCTGCCACGCGGTCGCGCCAGCTTCGCCGCAACGTCGGCAAGGTTCATATCGGGACGCAGATCCACGGAGACGACAGCGCGGCCGTCGCTCGCAATGGCATTGCGGAGCACCGACGAAAGCGCGTAAACGGCACCGCCTTCGATGCCCGACCGCGTGATCAACGCCTCGCCGCGCACTGTGCGATCGCCAAAAGAGAGAGCGATGCCTTTCAGCGGCTCGCCTTCGAAGCGCCGAAACGGCTCGCTCCACGCAGCGGTGAAGCCACAATTCGCAGGACGAAACGGCGCAACCGGCACACCACGTTCGCGAAGAATGTCAGCCCACGCCCCGTTCGATCCGAGCCGCGGCCAACTTGCACCGCCAAGAGCCAAGATCGTCGCGTCCGCCTCGATATGCATCAGCGCGCCGTCGTGCATGAACGCAAGTCGTCCCTGCGCGTCCCAGCCGCGCCATTCATGCCGCGTCTTGATCGTGACGTTCTGCGCCGCCAGTCGCGCGAGCCACGCGCGCAACAACGGCGATGCCTTCATCGTCTTCGGAAACACGCGCCCACTGCTGCCGACAAATGTCGGCTGCCCGAGCCCTTCCGCCCAAGCGATCAACGCTTCCGGCGGATACGCCTCCAAGATCGGCCGCAAACGCGCCGCAGCCGCGCCATAGCGCGTGACCAACCGCTCGAACGGCTCTGAATGCGTGAGGTTCAGCCCGCCCCGGCCCGCGATCAGCAACTTTCGCGCAACCGAGGGCATGCGGTCGTAGACGGTGACGGTAAGGCCAGCGGCGCTGAGCAGCTCGGCCGCCATAAGCCCGGCAGGTCCCGCACCAACAATGGCAACTTTGGAAATCACGGTCTTAGGCCCCGCAAGTCAGCAATTATTCCCAAGCCCACGCGACCCCGCCTGACCATCATGTCGTACCAACATTGAGGAGCTTTACCATGGACGACGACAAAACATACGAGCGCTTGCTCACGAAGGCCAAAGCAGCCGTGATAGGGCTGATCGCGCTGGCGATCACGTTCGGCGTCGCGCTCGCCGTGTTGCGCCCAAGCGATGCGAGCGCTGCCAGCGACGATGCGAGAATCGTCGCGGACATAGACACGCGCTA
>JANLXP010000195.1:0-1403 GCA_031365165.1 Alphaproteobacteria bacterium | reverse complement strand
CGACGTCGGCCGCCGATTGGGAGAAGCTCATCGACGAAGCTGTCACCAACGCCAGCGACACCGAAGAAAACTGGGTCGTCCAGAAAGCAACGCGCCTACCGGTGCACGAATTTCCGATCGTGGGCAAAGACGGCCGCGTGTTCGCCGAACCGTTTTACGCCGTCATGGGCTTTGCGCCGACTGAGAACGGCCTCGGCATCATGTGCCGGGTCAGCCAAAAGCAGGTCGTCAACGTGGCACAACACGGCGGCATGGCGGCCGTGCTCGTCGCACATCCGCCGCGCGAACTACGTGTGCCGAAGCGCTCCCAAGGCGGCCGCACCGATGGCGCTGAAGAAGCACTCCGTTCGAGGATTGCGGAACTCCAACATTTCGACAACGCGATCGCACTCCTGGAATGGGATGAAGAAACGGTGTTGCCCGATGGCGGCCGCGACGAACGTGGCGAACAACTCGCAACACTCGAAACCGCCCGCCACGCGCTGCTGACGTCCGATCACCTCGGCGACTTGATCGAAGAGGTAGCGGTTGCCCGTGATGGCGACGAACGCTGGCGCCGCGAGATCGAACTCTTGCGGGACCTTCGCTCAAGCGACCTTGCCATCCCCTCCGAACTGGTACGCGCCTACGCCGCCGCGCGCGCCCGCGCGACTGCCGCGTGGGAAGACGCCCGCGAAGCCAACGACTTCAAGCTCCTTGCACCCGCGCTTAGCGAACTCGTTGCCATCGCCCGCGAAACGTCGAAGGCGATCGATCCCGATACCGACCCCTATGACATCCTGCTCGACGAATACGAACCAGGCATGACGCGCAAACGTCTGGAACCCGTACTAAACGATCTCCGCGCACGGCTCGTACCGATGGTTCAATCGATCGGCAAGAAAACCTCTTCCTGGCCAGAATCTACCGCGCGCGGCGTCCCCGAAACGAAACTGTGGGAGGTCTGCAACGAGGTCCTGGAAGTCATCGGCTTCGACTTCACCCGTGGTCACCTCGACCGCGCCACTCACCCCGGAACCACGGCGCTAGGCTTCGATGACGTCCGGCTCACCTTGCGCCCGAACCACGAAGACCTGCTCGAAGCCGTGCTCACGACCCTTCACGAAGGCGGCCACGGCCTCTACGACCAAGGCTTGGCGCCACAGGACCGCGCAACGCTACTAGCCCAAGCCCCATCGATGGGCATGCACGAAGCGCAAGCACGTCTTTGGGAAAATCACATCGGCCGCAGCCGCGCGTTCTGGACATTCCTGTATCCGAAACTGCGCGACTCTTTAGGCGATGCCGTCAAAGGCCTCGACAGCGAAAAATTCTTCCAAGCCGCCAACCGCGTACGCCCAAGCCTGATCCGCGCCACGTCTGACGAGCTTTCCTATCATCTGCACATCGTGCTCCGTTACGAA
>JANLXP010000191.1:0-3357 GCA_031365165.1 Alphaproteobacteria bacterium | reverse complement strand
GGCGGGCTTGCGGGGCTGCAGCGTTTGAGCGGCGCGCGGATGGTTGCGAGTGCGGGCGACCGCGCGGCGCTTGAAAAAGGCGACAGCGGTTACGGCCCGAGCGCCGGCATTCGCTTTCCGCCCATTCGCGTCGATCAAGTCGTCGGCGACGGCGATACGATCAACCTCGGCGGCGTCGGCGACACTATAAGACTTGGCGGCGTCACGTTGGTCGCGCATTTGATGCCAGGTCACACGGCCGGCTGCACCTCGTGGAGCGTGCGCGTGATTGGCGCAAACGGTGCGGAGCACACCGCGTTCTTCCATTGCAGCTCGACAGTCGGTGGACAGTCGTTGGTGCCGGCGGCGTATCCAGGCTTGGTTGCGGATTACCGCAAGACGTTCGAGCGCTTGCGTGGCCTTCGCGCCGACGTGTTCCTTGCGAACCACGACAATTTCTTCGATCTGCACGCCAAGCGCGCGCGTCAGATTAAGGGCGATGCCAACGCGTTCGTGGATCCGGGCGCGCTGCAGAAGTTCAACGCGAGCATGGAACAGGCATTCGAGAAGGAGCTTGCGCGGCAAAGTGGTGCGAAGTGACGAGGCGGGCGGCTTGCCGAGCCGTCATGACAAAGATCGAACGTCCCCAGGCTTAAACGGACGCCATCATCGCCCCGCGGATCGGTGAGACGGGCAAGTCCCCCTTCCGGTCTAACAACTCCTGCTCCGGCAATCCGGCGCGCAGTTGCGCCAGCCAGTCGTCTGGATCGTACTCGACGCCGATCGGATTCGTGGCCATGCGCGGACCGTGCATCATTGCGTTTGCGTCGTCCGCTGTTGGGAAGCAGTCGACCTGGAGCTCCATCTGATTGCCGTCGGGGTCGGCGTAATACATCGAGACGGTCATCCCGTGGTGCACGCACCAGTAAGGCGTGATGCCGCGCTCTTTGAGCCAGGCGTAGTTCTCAAAGAGATCGCTCAACGATCCATAGGTGTAAGCGACGTGGTCGACGCCAACCGAGCCGCGCTGGGCTTGTCCCGGCCCGTTCGGGTTGATCACGTCAAGATTCGCGAAGGCGAACCGGTGGTGTTCATCATCGTAGGTCAGGAACGCCAGCGCGGGGTCCTGATACTGGACCTTGGCGTCGAAAACGGTCTCGTACCAGGCCAGCATCTCAGCGAAGCGCCGTGTGCGGTAGACGACGTGAACAAATTTCTGCGGCGGCACGCGCATCGGCGATCCCTTTCACGACATTTCCGGTCAGCCGGACCGTGTCCGACCCCGGGCGGCAACTTGGCAATAGATGAGCGGATTGTCACGGAGGCGTTGTCATCCTCGTCACTCAGCCGGGCCGTTTGAGGTTTGTCGTGTGCAGGCCGGGCCACGCTTACGCGTGGCCGCTGTGCTTGGCATGGGCGATGCGCAAAGAAATGGTGGGCGTGACAAGGATCGAACTTGTGACCCCTACGATGTCAACGTAGTGCTCTCCCGCTGAGCTACACGCCCACTTCTGTCGACCGCGGTTTCTGCGCCGCGTTCGGGAGGCGAACCGTATAGCGATGCCTCCCCGTCAAAACAAGATGTCAGCGGGCGAGCGCGAGTTTCGCCAGTTCCGGGGCTTTCCACGCGAAATGGCGGGCGGCCAAGCAGCCGGGGCGGTAGGGCGATTGCGCCGCAGCCTCGGTGACGCTGTCGGCGAGCGCTTCGACGGCGGCTTTCAGGTTCTCCAGCGGTACGGATGCGAACAGGCGGTGCTTGACCGTCGCGTCGTGCACGAGCTCATGAATGACGATGAGGTCGGTGCAGGCTTCGATCGCGTCGGTGCTGACGTAAACGTGGCCGCCGGCGTAACCGCCCTCGTTGCCCTGCAGATAGAGGTGCGATGCGCTCACGAATTCGAGCGTGGGTGGCGGGGTTTGCGCGTAACCCGAAACGTCGACGCCCTGCCCTTTCATGAGCGCTTCCACGCGGGCCATTGTGGCCGGCAGATCCACGCGCTCGTCAGCGTGCGCCGCGCACGCGCCGATCACCAGCGCCACTATGGCCCCGAATACGCGCATCCCGTTCGTCCCTTGAGCTTCTCAAGGGAGTGTCGGGGGTTGGGGTAAACGTGGGGTTCGCATCCACACACGTCGCCATGGCCGGGCTTGACCCGGCCACCCAGGGTCGCACGCAGAGCGCCGTAGGATTGAACCACGAACAGCACGAAGGACACGAAGCGCTCAGCCCGTCTCACACGCCGAACGCCTTCGTGACGTTCGTGCATTTCGTGGTTCAAATTCTTTCTGCGTTGAGCGCGCTACCCTGAGTGGCCGGGTCAAGCCCGGCCATGACGAGTCGCTGCGCGGCGTTCGCTACGCGGCGGCCATGAAGCGTTCGACTTCGTTGACGATGTCGCGGAGGTGGAACGGTTTGGAGAGGACTTTGGCGTCTTTGGGCGCGTTGCTTTTCGGGTTCAGCGCGACGGCTGCGAAGCCGGTGATGAACATGATCTTCATGCGGGGCGCGACGTCGGCTGCTTTGCGGGCGAGCTCGATGCCGTCCATGACGGGCATGACGATGTCGGTCAGGAGCAGATCGAAGCGGCTGCCCGCTTCTAAGCAGTCCAGGGCTTCGTCACCTTGCGAAAACGAGGCGACCTCGTGGCCCGCCTTCTCTAGCGCCGTGGCTAGAAAGCGGCGCATCGATTCGTCGTCTTCGGCGAGTAAAATCTTCGCCATGGTTCCTTACGTGCCCCCGGTTTTCGGTTGTCCGCCGGCCCACCCCGGCATGCACTTAGCGAATCCTACGGCGGATTGCCTGCAACAGCCAAGGCTTTGCTGCCGCACGGTTAGTTTTGCAACCTGCGTGCGGCGGCAGCGGACTTGATCGCGCAGGGCTTCGATGTTCCACTAGAACCTATCAAACAAAGGTTAAATCGTGCGGCTAACAGGCGGTAGCGACAGGCGGGGCTCTTCTATCGATCCCCCATTCGAAGTGGTCGCACCGGCGGAACAGACCCTGCCGTTCGTGTTCGCCTCGCCGCATTCGGGGCGGGTTTATCCCAAGAGTTTTTTGCAGGCGACGCGTCTCGACGGAACGTCGATCCGGCGTTCCGAGGACAGTTTCGTCGATGAAATCTTCGGTTCAGCGCCGGCTTTGGGCGCGCCGCTGCTCAAAGCGCACTTCCCGCGCGCCTTCGTCGATCCGAACCGCGAGGCTTATGAGCTCGACCCCACCATGTTCGACGGGCCGTTGCCGCAGTTCGTGAATGCGCGCAGCCCACGGGTGACGGCGGGCCTCGGCACGATCGCCCGCGTCGTGCGCGATGGGGCCGAGATCTATCCGCGCAAGATCAGCTTTGCCGAGGTGCAGGCGCGGATCGAGACCTATTACAA
>JANLXP010000175.1:0-2081 GCA_031365165.1 Alphaproteobacteria bacterium | reverse complement strand
GGTCCATCTGCGACTGGAACTCGGGATCGGTGAGCGAGGCCTTTTCAAGCAGCAGCGCGTAGAACTGCGGTTCGATCGACCCGATCGAAACCCACTTGCCGTCCGACGTTTCGTACGTGTCGTAGAAGTGCGCGCCGCCGTCGAGCAGGTTCACGCCCTTCTCGTCCTGCCACATGCCCATCGCCTTAAAGCCGTAGAACATGGACATCAGCGACGCGGCACCGTCCGTCATCGCAGCGTCGACGACCTGGCCTTTGCCGGAGCCGCGCGCTTCGAACAACGCACACGCCATGCCGAACGCGAGATAAAGCGCACCGCCGCCGAAATCACCGACGAGGTTGAGCGGCGGCACCGGCGTTTCACCCTTGCGTCCGATGCCGTGCAGTGCGCCGGTGAGCGCGATGTAATTGATGTCGTGGCCGGCGGCTTGTGACAGTGGCCCCGTTTGGCCCCATCCCGTCATGCGCCCGTAGACGAGCTTCGGGTTGCGCGCGAGTGCGGCGTCGGGACCCAAGCCCAGCTTCTCCATAACCCCTGGTCGAAACCCTTCGAGCAATGCGTCCGATTGGGCGATCAACTTCAGCGCGACTTCGACCGCCTCAGGTTTCTTCAGATCCAGCGCCAAAGAGCGCCGTCCGCGGCTGGTTACGTCGAATTTGTTGGCGCCGCGGCCGCCCTTTCGGTCGATGCGTACAACTTCTGCGCCCATATCGCTGAGCAGCATGGTGCAAAACGGACCGGGACCGATGCCCGCGAACTCGATCACCTTCACGCCTTTGAGCGGACCCATGACATTGCCTCCGAGATTCACTAGGTAATTGTTGTGTGCCGAAGGGTTTAGTTCATAGCGAACGAGCCCGCAAATCGAGTGCTAGGAGTACTGGGGATGACGTTACGCTCTGTTGCCGCCGCAGCCGCGTGCATCGGCGCACTGTTGTTGGCGAGTGTCGGTTCGGCCGACGGCTTGCCCGACGACGAAGACTTCAACCCCGTACCGTCGAAGCCCGGCATGCCAGCGTCCGGAATGGTTCAACCACCGCCGATCAAACAAACGAAGCCTGCGCCAACGCCTGCTCCCGCAATCGCGCCCGCACCAAAACCGGCAACCACGCCGCCGCCAGCTGCTGCAGTGACACCGGCACCATCACCTGCGCCGACCACAACAGCAGCCGCGCCAGCGACAACACCGCCGCCGGCTGCATCGACACCACCAACGCCGCCGGCGACCTCGACGCCACCGGCAACGTCAACCGCTGCAGCGCCGGCCGCGACACCCGCACCGAGCCCTTCGACCGCAACCCCGCCCGCAACTTCGACCGCTGCAGCACCCGCTCCAACGCCGGTACCGACCGCCTCACTCGCGCGCCTTTACTCCGTTACATCGATCGAAGTGAAGCTGCTCGATGCACAACAGCCGATGGCCGAGGTCACAGTCAAAGGCTTCGCGCCGACCGGTGGATGGACAAACGTCACGCTACGCCCCGTCGAAACGAAAGGCGGCGTCTTGGAACTCGAGCTCGTGGGTAAGGCCCCCACGGGACCGGCGACGCAAGTGCTGACGAACATCGCAGCCGCCGTTCAGATCAACCCGCTGCCGGCCGAGGTCAAGATGATCCGCATCGTCAGCCAGACGAACAAGGCGCTGAAAGTCATCACCCGCTAACCAAGCAACTGTCCGTCATCGATCGTAAAAAGCGATCCGGTGATAAACGACGCATGGCGCGAGCAGAGCAATAACAGCGTGCCGTCCAGATCTTCCTCGCGGCCGATGCGCTTGCGCGGAAAAGTCGCGATCTGCTTTTGTCCGCCCTCGCTCTTGAACCATTGATCGTTAAGTTCCGTTTCGATGAATCCCGGACATATCGCGTTCACCGCGATGTGATGTTTTGCCCACTCCCGCGCGAGCCCTTTCGTCATCATCGCGACGGCCGCCTTCGACATGCTGTAGGCGACGAGACCGGGTAGCGCCTTGAATGCCCCGATCGAAGCAATGTTAACAATGCGGCCCTGGATCTTCTGCTCGAGCATGCGCGAACCCACCGCTTGCGCGACGAAAAACGCCCCCTTCACATTCGTGTTCA
>JANLXP010000161.1:0-5565 GCA_031365165.1 Alphaproteobacteria bacterium | reverse complement strand
TCCAATTGCCGGTGTTGCTCACGCTCTTAGGTCGCGTCGGTATCGTGTCGTCGGACATGCTCCGGCGCGGCCGCCGCTACGCCATCGTGTTCGTATTCGTGGTCGCCGCCGTCCTGACGCCGCCCGACGCGCTCAGCCAGTTCGTGCTCGCCATCCCGCTCCTGCTTTTGTTCGAAGCCTCGATCTGGAGCGTCTGGCTCATCGAAAAGCGCCGCGCCGACGACGCGAAAAGAGCGGAAAGCGCCGTTTAGCCCCGTTGTGGGGGAGGGGATGAGCCGCTAAACACCCCACCTCAACGCAAACGGCCTCCCATGCACGACATCAAGTTTATCCGCGAAAACCCCGCCGCCTTCGACGAGGGCCTGAAGCGCCGTGGCTTGAACGCGATGTCGAAAGAAATCTTGGGCCTCGATCTGGAATGGCGCACCGCCACGCAGCGCCTGCAGGAAATGCAAAGCCTGCGCAATGACGCGTCGAAGAAGATCGGCCAAGCGAAGGCCGCTAAAAACGAAGCCGAAGCTCAGCGCCTGATGGCCGAAGTGGCAGCACTCAAGGAAGGCGTTCCGGCGACCGAACTGCGCGTGCGCGAGAGCGAAGAGGCGGTGAACGAACTCCTCTCCGCGATCCCGAACTTACCCGCGGCCGATGTGCCCGATGGCCTTGACGAAACCGCGAATAAAGAAATCCGCCGCGTGGGTGAACCGCGCGCCATGAACTTCGCGGCGAAGCAGCACTTCGATCTCGGCGAAGCGCTGAAGCTGATGGACTTCGAAAACGCGGCCAAAATGTCTGGCGCGCGCTTCGTCTTGCTAAAAGGGCAACTCGCGCGTTTAGAGCGCGCGCTCGGAAACTTCATGCTCGACCTCCATACCGGCACGTTCGGCTATCAGGAGGTCGTGCCGCCGATCCTCGTGCGCGACCAAGCGATGTTCGGAACGGCGCAGCTGCCGAAATTCCGCGACGATCAGTTTGGCACCACGAACGGTTACTGGCTGATCCCGACTGCCGAAGTCTCGCTCACGAACCAAGTGCGCGAGCAAATCCTCGACGAAAGCGCGCTACCGCTGCGCTTCACCGCGTGGACGCCGTGTTTCCGCTCCGAAGCAGGCGCCGCCGGCAAAGACACGCGCGGCATGATCCGGATGCACCAATTCTCGAAGGTCGAACTCGTCTCGATCACGACGGCCGAACAATCGAACGCCGAACACGATCGGATGACCGGCTGCGCCGAGGAAGTGCTGAAGCGCCTGAACTTGCCCTACCGCACGTTGGTGCTCTCGACCGGCGACATGGGCTTTGCCGCGCGCAAGACGCACGACATCGAAGTCTGGCTGCCCGGCCAAAACGCCTATCGCGAGATATCGTCCTGCTCGAACTGCGGCGACTTCCAAGCCCGCCGCATGGACGCGCGCTATCGCGCAGCCGGCGAAAAGGGCACGCGCTTCGTGCACACACTGAACGGTTCGGGTCTAGCGGTCGGGCGCACGCTGGTCGCAGTGCTTGAAAATTATCAGCAAGCCGACGGGTCCATCGCCATCCCCGACGTGTTGAAGCCCTACATGGGCGGCCTCGACGTGATTGCGCCCCATGCCGCGTAAGTTCCGCATTCTTCTCTCGAACGACGACGGCATCAACGCGCCAGGCCTGATGGCACTCGAAAAGATCGCCCACGAGCTCTGCGACGATGTCTGGATCGTCGCGCCCGAAACCGAAGAGAGCGGTGCGTCCCGCAAACTCACGCTGACGCAACCATTGCGCATCCGCGAGGTCGCCAAACAAAAATTCGCCGTACAGGGCACGCCGACCGACTGCGTACTGATGGGCGTGATGCACGTGCTGAAAGATCATCGGCCGGATCTCGTTCTCTCCGGCGTCAACCGCGGCTCGAACATGGCCGACGACGTGACCTACTCCGGCACGATCGCCGCCGCCATGGAAGGCACGGCTCTGGGCATCCCCTCGATCGCGCTTAGCCAATCGACGCTGCTAGACGAGGGCCCAGTAAAATGGGCCTGCGCCGAAACGCATGGGCCGGGCCTCATCCGTAAACTGCGCGAAGTCGGCTGGCCGAAGGACGTGGTGATCAATATCAACTTTCCCGACCTAAAGCCGGATGCGGTGAAGCGCATCGAAGTCACGTCGCAAGGCAAACGCGATCAATCCATGACGAACTTGATTGAGCGTACCGACGGCCGGGGCAATCCTTACTTCTGGCTCGGGTTTAACCGCATCCGCTCGAACCCGCCCGAAGGCACCGACCTGCGCGCGATCTACGACGGCCGCATCTCGGTCACGCCGTTACACATGAATCTCACCGAAGACCGAGCCCGCAAAATGCTGGCCCAGCACCTCGACGGCGCACCGCGGTAGCCCCTCGCCGCGCATGGGCCACCGGGCGCGACTAGTCTTGGGGCGCCGGCGCGTGCCGCTTGCTCGGTCCGGGGACGCACACGAGCTTTTCCAACGCTCGCAACTTCGCTTCATCTGAAAGGTCGTGATCCGGCCATTCTGCCACGGCGCTCCGACACGCTGCAGCCAACGCCTTCGCCTGGCCGGCATCGCGCATTGCCCGCCGCACATTGCGCTCAGCCTCGCGCTGAGCCGCGGCAATCGCAGGCGCCGCCGCCCGCATGGAGGCTGCAACAGCTGCGTCCGCATCTCTCATCGCAAGTCTCGCTTGCGCAGCCGCTTCAACACTCACTGCCGCCGCCGCTCGCACGTCGCGGTTCGCCATCACCGCTCGCGCTGCGTTCATCGCGTCTCGCGCCGCAGCTCGCGCTTCGTCCCTCGCCTCATGCATCGCAGCCTTAGCCTCCTGCTTTGCTTCCTGCATCGCGTCGCGCACCGCGGCGTGCGCTTCCCGCATCGCCTCATAGGTCGCGGCCTTTGTCTCCGCTCGGGCTTCCTTCATTGCTTCCCGCACCGCGGCGTCCGCTTCCTGCATCGCCTCTTTCGCCGCAGCTAGCGCTTCTCGCACCGATTCCTCCGCGCTCATCACGTCGGTGGCCGACTCATATTCGATCGCTGCAAACGGCTCTTCCGCCGCGGCTTGGAGTTCGACCGGTCGCAGCAACCAAACCGCGCCACAAACACCGGCCGCAGCCGCGGTGACGAATGAAAGGCCGAGGCCGCGGCTCAACCGCGACGGTGTGAACGTCAACATCAGAATACGCTCCTTCAACGGATGGAAAGCGGATGTGTGCCAAGCACAGCCGACAGGAATGTCGAATGCCGCGGCATGGGATTTCAGCATTGCCTCGGCATAGATCCGGTGCATGCCGGAATGGCGCGCAAGCACGGCAGCATCGCAGGCGAGCTCCTGGTCGATGCGCAACGCACGCGCCGCGATGTGCACAAGCGGATTGAACCAGTTCAGCGCGCGCAAACCCATCGTCGCCGCATTCACCATCGGGTCAAACCGATCGAGATGTTGGCGTTCGTGAGCGAGAACCAGAGCCTGTTCGGCAGTCGAAAACCGCGCGCCGAAATCCCGGGGCAACACGATCATCGGCCGCAGCGCGCCAACAACGGCGGGCCCGTGAGACGGCGCCGCGCGAAACACGCCCTGCCCAAACTCGGCGATTGGCTCAAGCGATCCGGCAGACCGCACGAACCCGCGCTGCCGCAGAGCGAACATTGCCAACATAGCGCCAACACCGAAGAGCCAGCACGCAATCATCAGAAACTCGGGCGATGCCACCGGGGCCGGAGCTATCGCCACCACGCTGTCGGTAGTAGCGGCGATGGTCGTGGGCGCAATCGTCATCACCACCTGCCGCGCCGGGATGAGCCACCCGGCAAACGCAAGCAAGGGCAGAAGCCAAAGCGCGTAAGCGATCCTCGCACCCGCAAGCCGCCGCACGGGCACACGCAGCGCCAGCACGATCAAAATCCCGACGCTCAGCGTCGCGTTCGCCCACAACAACAGCGCAAGAAGCTCACTTGCCATCGTCGAGCTTCCTAACCAGACGCTTCAGCTCCGTGACGTCGTCCTTGCTGAGCTGGCGCGTCTCAGCGAAATGCGAGACGAGCGGGGCAAGCCTTCCGTCGAATAGGCGGTCGAGCAAACTCCGGCTTTCGTTCTGCACATAGGCGCTCCGCTGGATCAGCGGCGTGTAGATGTACCGTCGTCCGTCGCGTGTCGCCGCGATCGCTTTTTTCGTGAGCAGCCGGTTGATCAAGGTCTTGACGGTCTTGTCCGACCAGTCCTGCTGGCGGCCAATGTCCGCAACGATCTCGTCCGCGCTGACCGGGCTTTTCCGCCAGAGAGCTTCCATCACAACGGCTTCGGCACTTGAGATGCGCATCGCGATTACACCCGTAATTGCATCGACGATTACATCTGTAATCAGGAGAGTCAAGCACCTCGCGTTTTCGTGTCAAACGGGAGCCCTGATGGAACGGTACGCGATCGTCGCCCGTCGACCACCGGCTCGAAACGACGCGACGGTCGCAATTCGGTAACCCCTTTGCGCTTTGAATGCGGCTGCGCGCGTGGAGGGTCCTGATGCACAATGCCCTGAGAGCAGGCGAGGGCCATATGACACCCGACGTGCGGATGATCCGCCTCCTAATGGAACTGCGCCGCCAGGGCGTTACAGAAACCGACGTGCTCTCGGCGATGGAGACGACCCCGCGCGAACTCTTTGTGCCGGAAGTCTTTGCCGACCGCGCCTACGACAACACCGCGCTCCCGATCGACGAAGGCCAAACGATCAGCCAGCCGTTCATCGTCGGCTACATGACCCAAGCCTTGGAGCTGAAACCCAACCATCGCGTGCTCGAAGTGGGCACTGGCACGGGCTATCAAACCGCAGTGCTCGCGAAGCTCGTGAAGCGCATTTATACGATCGAACGCCACGCCGCGCTGCAAGAGCAGGCGGAGCAGCGCTTCAAGCAGTTACACCTCTTTAACATCGACGCCCGCGTTTCCGACGGCGCCCGTGGCTGGCCCGGTCAGGCACCGTTCGACCGCATCATCGTCACGGCTGCACCCCGCGAAAATCCGCCCGCCGAGTTGTTAAATCAACTCGTTATTAAGGGCTCTATGGTTATTCCAATTGATCGTGGTGTCGATGGGCAAGTGCTAGTCCGCATAAGACGGACGGCGCATGGGTTTCAGAGCACGGACCTCTTGCCCGTGAAGTTCGTGCCCTTGTTGGAAGGCGTGGCTAGAAGCGATGGAGCGGTCGAGTGACCCGCGCGGACGTCGCCAGAGCCGCAAGCGTAAGGAGCAGACGGCGCAGTCGCTAATCGCGGCGCTCTTGCTCGGTACGGCAAGCGGCTGTGCGACGGTCGATATTCAAGCGCCCGTGTACAATGCACGGTTGGCGCGACCGGCCACTGTTGTCTTCGTCCAAGCTGGCGATACGGTTCCAAACCTCGCGCGCCGCTACAACGTTCCAGTCGAAGCCATCATCGAAACAAACGGCCTCTACGCGCCTTACGAACTCGCACACGGCCAGCGTATCGTCATTCCGCCCGCGTACGTGGCCGCGAGCTGGCAACCGCAAACCGCGACGCAACCAAAGCCGCGTACGCGCAAGCCCGTCGAGGTGACCTCGG
>JANLXP010000130.1:0-11376 GCA_031365165.1 Alphaproteobacteria bacterium | reverse complement strand
TCCGCCGATCGCCTGGACGCAACGCAGCTTGAAGGCGAAACACGCCTCGCGCGCAACGTCATCCAATCGAACGAAAAAGGGTTGTCGAAGTTCGTTGCCGATTACTCGAATTGGAACGAGATGTACGACTACTTCAACGGCCGCCCGAACGCGGAATGGGAGCGGGAGAATCTCGGCCCCTACGTTCTCGACGCGCACGGCAGCGACCACTTCATCGTGGTCTCGAAGGACGGCCGCGTCGTCAATCACTATTCGCGCGCGAGCGGGTCGCGAAATACTTTGAAGCCTGCCGACGCGCAGATGCTGGCCCGGTTGACGACGCTCGCTTTCGCCAAAGAAACGCTCGGCAAGGGTTTTGCCGTTTCGGGTATCGTCGAATACGATGGCGCTCCCTACATTGCCGCTGCGTCCACGATCCACGTGTCCGAGAAGGAGCGCGTGGAACGCGATCGCGGAAAATTCAGCATGATCCAAATGCGCGCGCTTGACGCCACGATGATGGCTCAGTTGGCGCACGACTACGGCCTGAGCGACGCTCACATCGCTAGGAATGCCAAGACAGGCGTTTCCCTCCGGACACCGTGGGGCAATGCGTCGCCGTTCTCGTTCGTCTGGACGCCTTCAAATGCAGGGCAAGCCTATTCCACGACCGTGACGCCTTACGTCTTCGCGATGGGTGTCGCGATGCTGCTGCTTTTCTCCGGCCTCGCATTCGTGTGGTCCCGGATTATTGCGCAGATCGGGGCCAGCGAAGCGCGCGCTCAGCGCGCGAACGCGGCCAAATCCGAATTCTTGGCAATGATCAGCCACGAAGTCCGGACGCCTCTGAACGGCGTCCTGGGCATGACGGCGGCGTTGCTTGAGACAGAGTTGAAGCCCGAGCAACAACACTATGCGTCCGTCATTCGCGATTCCGGCGAAAGTCTTTTGCGCATCATCAACGACGTGCTCGACTTCTCGAAGTTGGACGCCGGGAAGATGGAAATCGAGAACGCCGCATTCGACTTGCCGTTCGTCCTGCACTACGCGGCAGAGATTTGCGAGCCACGCGCTAAAGAAAAGGGCCTGGCTCTCAATGTCGAAATCGATCCCAAGCTGCCGCAATTCGTCAAGGCGGACGCTGGGCGCTTGCGGCAAGTCGCGCTGAACCTGCTTACCAACGCAGTCAAGTTTACGCAGACCGGCCGCGTGGAATTGCGCACCTTTTGCGTCGCCCGGACCGACGAGCGTGTTACGCTGCGCGTAGAGGTCAGCGACACCGGGATTGGGATTCCACCGGATCGCCTTGGCAAGCTATTCCAGAGTTTCACTCAAGCCGACGTATCGATTTCGCGCCGCTTTGGCGGCACAGGTCTCGGCCTTGCGATTTGCAAGAAGCTGATTGAGCGCATGGGCGGCACAATCGGCGTCGAGAGCCACGTCGGCAAGGGTTCGACGTTTTGGTTCGAACTGCCGGTGGTTCCGGCGAGCGCCGCCGAAGTCAGCAACAAGGCGACGGTTTCCGACGAACAAGCGGACGACGCTGTTAGGACGATCAAGGAATTGGGACGGCCGCTGCGTCTGCTCCTTGCCGAAGACAATGCGACGAATCAATTGGTCGCGAAGGCCGCACTTGCGAAGTACGACATCGTGCCAGACCTAGCCGGCAACGGTCTCGAAGCGGTCGAAGCCGTGCGCCGCAAGGACTACGACATCGTGCTGATGGATATGCAGATGCCGGAACTCGACGGTATCGCAGCGACGCGCATCATTCGCCAAATGCCGGGTAGGGCGAGGGCTGTGCCCATCGTTGCGCTAACGGCCAACGCGTTCGAGAGCGATATCATTGCCTGCCATGCCGCCGGTATGAACGGACACCTCGGAAAGCCCTTCCGCAGAGACGAGCTGATCGTGGCCATTGGCCATGCGTTGAAGGGCGACGATCGCCCGGTAGCGGTGCGCCCGCCCGCAGCCAACAACACAGCCGCGCAAGCCATCGATATCGGTGTGCTCGAAGCTTTTCGCGCCGACAATGGCGAAAGCATGCTGCGCCTGCTCGTCGACGGTTACCTTGAAACCGCAGCCGAGCAACTAGATCGGCTGCAGGCGCTTCTCTTGGCGGGAGAGGCCGGCGCGCCGGTCGTGCTCATTGCGCACTCGCTCAAGAGCTCAAGTGCGATGGCGGGCGCCATGGCGCTCGCGGCGATGGCGGCGCGGCTCGAAACGCAATTGCGTCACAAAACCGCGCATCCGAGTCTCGACGACGCGGCGCAAATGCGATCGTTGTTCGCGGCTTATCGTACCGGATTGGAAGCGAACGGATTCCTGGCGGCGGCTTAGTGCGTGGCGGCCTTCGGGTCATGCCAGAAGAGCGCCGCCAATATCACAGCCGCTATCAACAGCGCCGGCACATCCCCCAGCAAGTGACCTGCGTGTTCGGGCATCTGCAACGACTGCGCAGCCATGACGAGTGCGTGCACGACGCTTGAGGCGACCGTGAACCATATCAAGCTTGCGTGCGCTTGAGGGTTGCGGGCCGCGTTGATCAAGAACACGCCAAGCGTCGCGTAAACGCCCACGATCATCATGAAGTACTGCGACTCATATGGCGCACCTGCGTGCCAAGCCCAGCCCGACGGCCAAACGATCGCGAGCGGGTAGACGAGCATGAACGTCGCACCGAAAGCGACCAGTGCGATCTTCAACAATTTCTCTCGCGTCAACATGTACGGCTCCTTTGCGATTCGTGAAGGAGTATCGGCGGAGCGAGAGTGCCGTTCTAGTTCAGGAACTGTACTAAGCGGCTACAGAAATTGAACTGCCGGTCGGCTCCCATGCATTTCCGACAAGCGATCGGTATTTCGTGCTGCGAGCGAGTGCAAATCCTCGTGTTCGCCTTGAGGGCATCTCGAATTGCCACCCTCACCTACTCCAGGTAATTCCGCTGCGCGGGCATTGCGGCTTGGGGCGTTCGACGAGTGCGACGGGGGACGGACACGTTTGCCGCGGTTTGCGGCCTGATCCTGCTTGCGGGCGCGCTTGGCGTCGTCGCCCACTTGGATCGCACCTCGCGGATCTCGATCGCTTTCCAGCCCCTCGTTCCGCCGCTGCTCGAAGCTGCCGCGCCGTTCATGCAAACGGTCGGTGACAATGGCTCACGCGATCCGATCGCGCCAACCCCGCCCCCACCTCCACTGCCGCCGCCCGTTGTCGAACAACCGTCGCCGGAGATGCGCGCGCAGTACGAAGAGCGGCGGGCGAAGACCGTGATGGAGTTGCAGCAGTTTCGCCGCGTGGAGAGCGTCTTCGTGACGGGAAGTGGTGGTCAAAAGATCGCTGCAGCTCTGATCAACCTCAATCCCGCGGTCAACAGCTGGTTCTTGCTGACGATAGACATGGGGCCCGGCACGCGGCGGAGCTTCCATCTCGAGAATTCGGACCCGACGGGCCAGCAAGTTCACTTGGATCAGAACTTTCCGACTGGCGTCTTGATCACTGCTGGCGGGCAGACGACCGGCTGCAATCTTTGGGACGGTTCGCCGAGCCCGCTTGAGAAGAGCAGCAAACTTGCGATGCCGTATGCCGCGCTCTGCGATGGGCGATTGGCGGTGCGCAACCGCGTCGCCGGCTATCGCACGAACCTCGAGGCGGTGACGGATTTCTTGCGCGACAACGTTTGGCAGGGCGAAGAGATCGTCGGCTTTGTACGCGACAGCATCTTCAAAGACGCCTATCGCGAAACTGAAGAGGCGAAGAAGGCGCGGGCTGCCGAGGTGGCCGTGGCGCTGCCGCCAGCGGATGTTGGCGCTGCCTTCGCCGACAAGGCCGTATCGCCCGGCTCGTTTGGGATTACGCCGCAAGGGACATCTGGCAACAGATTCATGCTTGGACGCTGGTATCCCGCGCGTGACGTGGAAGGGACGTATGTCAGCGTCATGGAGCCGCAGGCCGTCAGCGATGCGGTGATCTTGCGAAACAAATCGCTGCTCAGTCCGCTGGATAGTGTCGAAAAGCCAGCACTCGACTACATGGTTGCCTTCGACTTGTCGCGCTACGAGGTTCGCTTCGCCGTCGGGACTGATCATCCGCGGCTTGGCTGGTCACCGCGTGCGCAATCGGCGCCCCGCAACGGCCTGCCTGGCCCCGATGGGGTCGCTGGCGTCGCGCCACTGGTCACGACAGGGATGGTGAACCCGGTCTTCCTGCCGCGCGTCGGTGCTGCGTTCACGGGCGGCTTCAAGCGCGAACACGGGGCATTCAAGTGGGGCGCACTCGCCACCACGAATTCCGGGTCGCATTACGGCTTCGTCGAGAACGGTGTCGTCTTGAGCAAGCTGCAACCGGGGCTCGCCACGCTTTTCACGTTGGACGACGGATCGATCCAGATGGGAACTTGGACCGCGGCGGACAATGAGAAAATCGGGCATGTCCGTTTCGCCCGGCAGAACGGCGTTGCCGTGGTCGAGACCGGCGCGAACGGGGAACCGGCGGCGGGACAGTTCGTCTCCAAGTGGGGGCCAGGCAACTGGTCTGGTTCTGCCGACGCGCAGCTCCGCACGATCCGCGCCGGTGTGTGCCTCCTTACGGTTGGCGAGCAGCGGTTCCTGATCTACGGCTATTTCTCGACCGCGACGCCGTCGGCGATGGCGGCGGTGTTTTTATCCTATGGCTGCAGTTACGCGATGCTGCTGGACATGAACGCGCCGGTGCACACGTACCTTGCCGTTTATGCGCATCGCGGCGCGCAGATCGGCGTCGAGCATCTGGTGCATCAGATGGCGGATGCCGATCAATCGATCGGCGGCCAACTGGTGCCCCGGTTCATCGGATTTCCGGACAGTCGCGACTTTTTCTATTTGGTCAGACGCAAGGACGGCCCATGAAAAGATACATTGCACTCGCCACCGTGGTGCTCGCAGCGCTTTTGGCTGCCGCGGTTTTCACAACAATCGACAGCACCGCGCAGACACCGCTTGCCGCACAGAACGAGCAGCTGTTTCAGCAGATGAAGGCTGTGCTGGGTTTGAACGACGAGCAGATGGCAAGGGTCAGAGCGATCTTTGCGGGATCCAGCATCATGGGACAAGGCAACCCTGCGATCACGCAGCATCCGATGACGCCGCAGGAATGCCGCGCCCGTGCCGAACGCGAAGGAAAGAGCTTCGACAATCCGCGGTTCGAGAAGATCTGCGGCTCCAAATACATGGCGCCGCTCTACGATCCGAAGACCCAACAGCCGGAAGACGCGAAGGCGTGCATCGATCAGTTCGAGTTTCCGAATATGCCGTGCACGTACCCGGTCGTGTGGGTGAAAGCGCGCGAGGCCGAGGAGCTGTGCGAGGCGCAAGGCAAGCGCATGTGCGACGCGCACGAGTGGGAAGGTGCGTGCGCCGGGCAATTGACGCCGCCCGACTATGACTTCGATCTCGTGAAGGGGATGGGCGGGAGTCCCGCGTTCAACGCCATGCGCAACGCCCACAACCGCCGCCATGCCAATGACCGGAGCTGGAGTTACGGGCCGGAGCGCAAGACCGGCGTGTGTGCGCAGAACAGCACGAAGAGCCCCGGCTGCAACGGCGGCGAATGGGGGGCCTGCGGCTCGAACACTTATCCCACAGGCAGCTTCTCGGGCTGCAAGAGCGCGCTTGGCGTCTATGACCAGCACGGCAATGCTGCCGAGCACATGAATCTACCGACGCGGCCCAGCGAGATGACGAGCCTTGGCAGCAAGACGCTTGGCTATACCGAAATGAAGGGCAGCTGGTTCATCTTCGACAAATACTACGCGCACGAGGATTGGTGCCGCTGGCGCGCGCCGTACTGGCACGGTACACGCGTGATGGATTCCGCAAGCCATGCGAATTATCACTTGAGCTTCCGCTGCTGCAAAACGCCCGATGCGCGTTAGAGCTTCAAGCGCTTGAAGATAGGTTCCGGCAGAAGGCGGATGATCAGCATGATCCATCGCCACCAGCCGGGCACGTAGAGCACTGCGGCTTTCCGATCGATGCCCTTCACGATTCGTCTCGCGACCTGTTCAGGCGACGCCACAAGGGCGCGCGGCAGGGCGGCATCCTTCGTCATGGGCGTGTCCACGAAGCCAGGTTTGATCGTCATGACGTGAATGCCGGATTTGAATAGGCGCGCGCGAGCACCGTCGCAGAATGTCGTCACCGCCGCTTTCGCCGCACCGTAGACATAGTTCGACGCGCGGCCGCGGTCGCCCGCGACCGAGGAGATGACGGCGAGCGTCCCCCTGTCCTGGCGTTCCATGCGCTCGATGATGGCGGTGGCGAGCACGACGACTGAGGTGGCGTTTGTGGTCAGGGCTTGCGCTGCGGCCAGCGCATCTTGTTCGCAGAGTTTTTGATCGGGGAGCGTTCCATAGGCGATGAGTGCGACATCGATCGCACCGGCCGCGTCGAGCATCGCGGCGTGCGCGGTGAGATCGGTCCCATCCATCAGTTGCGTTTCGACCGTTGCGGCGCCGCGGACGCGCAGGTCAGCGGCCACTTGGTCGAGCTTTTGTGGATCGCGGGCGACCAAGACGAGCACGTCGCCTGCTGCCGCCCAGAGTCTGGCGCAGGCGATGGCGATGCCAGATGTCGCGCCAACGATCAGGATTCGTTTCATCGCGTCACGCGTTGCCAAAAGCGGGAATTGAGTGCGGGATCGCGCAATGCCTCTACCTTTTCCCACCCGGGATAGGCGGCGCGGAAGTCGGCGCCCAGCATGTGCGCGTCCTTTGCGGGATAGAGCCGGCCACCGGCTTCGCGGACGATCGCGTCGAGGCGTGGGAACAGCGTCGTTTCAAGCCCCGCGTGATGTGGGAAGTCGAGCGCGAGCGAAGTGCCACGCATCGGAAACGATAACAGCCCTGGCGATGCAAGGTCGCCACAACGTTTCAAAACAGCAAGGAACGAGCCTTCGCCAGTTGCTGCAATCGCGCGCAGCAGTTCGTTCATCGCAAGCTCCGCAACGCCCGCTGGTACGACGCATTGATATTGCTGGAAGCCTTTGCGTCCGTAGAGCCGGTTCCAATCGTGAATGCGGTCAAGCGGGTAGAGAAACGGTTGGAGGCTGACGGTCTTGTGTGTTCTCTGCGCCGGCGCCAAGCGCCAACAGGTTTCGTTGAAGCCCCGCAGTGTGAGTTTGTTCACGAGCGAGAAGCGCGGCGTGAACGGCATCGCGAGATTTACCGTCGCCTTTGGACGAAGGTCGCCGTTGTCGGCGTGGTTGCCAGCTGTGAAGATGCCGCGGCCTAACTTCGCGCCGGCGCTCACGCAATCGACCCAGGCGACGCTGTATTCGTTTTGAGGGTCGAGCTCATCGGCGAGCGCAAAGAATTCGGCGAGGTTTGCGAAGCGGACCGAGACACTGTCGACGCGCGCTGAGCGCACGGGCATAAGCGCGAGTTCGACCCACTCGATCACGCCGGTGAGGCCGAGGCCGCCGATTGTCGCCGCGAACAGGTCCGCGTTCTCCGTCGGCGAACAGTCGTGGTGGCCATTGGAGCGGGTTAGGCCAAAGTGGCGGACATAGCGGCCGAACGTTCCGCGGCGGTGGTGGTTCTTGCCGTGGACATCGTTCGCGATCGCGCCGCCGAGTGTCGCGAACTGCGTGCCGGGCGACACCGGTAAGAACCATCCTTGCGGGAGGGCGAGCGCCGCGATCTCCGCGAGCGTCACGCCAGCTTCGGCGACGATGACGCCGGTCTGCCAATCCGCTTTCAGGAACCGGTCGAGCGGACGGATTTGGAGCACGTGATCACTGGCCGCGAGGCAGCTGTCGCCGTAACTCCGGCCGTTGCCGAACGGAAGCGTGCCGGTCGAGTTGCGCTCTGTGAGTTCTTTCGCTACGTCGGCGCGCCAATGACAGGGATGACCGGTTTGGGCGACAGCGGGATAGCGGCCCCACGACTGCAACCCTTCAGTCATAGCGCCGCGATGAAGACGGCGCAGAACGCGGCGCCTGCGATCAGACTGACGCGATCGTGGAACGCAAAGATGACCGGGTCTTCGTGCATCTCGCCGCGATGCGTTAGAATCCAGACGCGCGTGACCCAGAACAACAACACCGGACAGGCGAGCCAAATGACGTTCGGTGTGGCGTAGAGCGACTGGGTTGCCGGGTCGCGAATGTAGAGCGCCAGAATGACGACCGAGAGATAACCGGATGTGGCGCCTAACGAAGAGATCATGCTGAGGTCGCTTGGCGCGTAGTCGCGGCCGCGCGCTTTGTCCGTGCGTCCCCGCTCCAGCGCGTCGCGCAGTTCGGCGTAGCGCTTGGCGAATGCCAAGCTCAAGAAGATGAACATCGAGAACGCGAGCAGCCAGAACGTCAGCGGCAGGTGCAGCACGACGCCACCGGCGATGACGCGCAGCGTGTAGAGCAACGCAAGCGCAATGACGTCGAGCGCCATCTGACGCTTCAGTTGGAGCGAGTAAGTCAGCGTCAGGAACGCGTAGGCCGCCATCGCGCCGGCGAAGGCTATCGGCAGCAGCGCGAACGCGCCGGCGAAAGCCGCGAGCAGCAGCAGCGGACAAGCGATCCGGCCAGCCTGAAGCGAGAGGCGACCGGATGCGAACGGTCGAAACCGCTTTGTCGGATGGTGACGATCGTCTTCGATATCCAAGAGATCGTTCAGGATGTAACCGCCCGACGCGCAGAGGCCGAACAGGACGAAGGCGACCGCGGCGTTCGTGAGTAGCGTCAGGTTCGTCAGCTGGTGCGACGACAGCAGCGGCACGAAGATCAGGATGTTCTTCAGCCATTGATGAAGGCGAAGCGCCTCGACCCAGGCGGACACCTTGGACGGCGACAGTGGCGCCGGCGCATCGAGCGGCGCGGCTCCTGGATGATGATCTTGAGCGTCTCCCACGCCTGGCAGGCTACTGTTTTGCGCGCGCGCGGAACAGGCGGGCGCGCGGGTGAAGCCTGGCGGCGTGGACACACGTGCGAGACGAATTCGGCGGCGCCCCGGCCTTGCGTTGGCAAATGGCACAACCGGCACTGTGGCACAGGTGTGCCGCTTGTGCCGTTTCATGTGGAGCATGATCCGCGAGACCGCTGCCCGCGTAGTTGTCCCATGCGCCGTTGCGCACGAGAGGACTTCCGAAATGCGCCGCGCGACGGCTTTGCTGATGACGTGCGCGGTGTTGGCCGGATGCGCATCGATGCCGAACATTCCCGAACCGCCGCCGTCGAAAAAGCTTGTTCTGGAGCAAGCGCTGACAGGCCGCTTGCTGGCCGACGGCGCATTCGTGAACAGTCTGACCGGGGCTGAGACCCGCCTCAGCGTCGTGATCGACGGCGCTTGGGACGGCAAGGTGCTTACGCTGGTCGAAGACTTTACCTATGACAGCGGCCTGAAGGAGCGCAAAACTTGGCGGCTGACCAAGACGAGCGACGGCGTCTATTCGGGCACGCGTGAAGACGTGATTGGCACAGCGGACGTACGGCAAGACGGTGACGGCGTTCGGCTCGACTATCACGTGACGCTAGAGACCGGGCTTGGGCCACTTGCGGTCAGGTTTCAGGACCTGCTCACGCTGAACGCGGACGGATCGGTCGCAAATGCCGCGGTGGTGTCGAAGTTTGGCCTGCGGATCGGCCGAGTCGCGTTGACTATGCGGCGATAAAGGGCGGTAAATCGCCGCGTGCACAGGCTTTCATTGCATTTTAGCCCGGGAAAGCCTATATATCCGGGCAGTGACGGCTGCACGGTTGTGAAGTGTAGGGCCTCAAGATTTCCGGCGAAGCGTCTGACAAGCGCCCACCGCAATCCCGGTTCAGAAACCTTCTTTCAAGCGTTGTTCATGCTTGCCATCGCGTCTTGGCATTTCGCCCGGGCGCAAAAATGCTTTGTTACAAGGAATGAAAGAATGGCTTCGAATACGGGAACTGTGAAGTTCTTCAATGCGACCAAGGGCTTTGGCTTTATCGCGCCGGACGGCGGCGGCAAGGACGTTTTCGTCCATGCTACCGCGGTCGAACAGGCCGGTATGCGCACATTGACCGAAGGTCAGCGCGTCAACTTCAATACTGAAGCTGATGCGCGTGGCGCGAAGGCTGTCAACCTCAGCGCTGCGTAAGACTTGAAGTGAATGAGCGGGCGGTCGAACGAAAGTTCGGCCGCCCGTTTTTTTGTGCGCGGGCCGCTGATGCCGGACAAACCGGACAGAGGTCGCTGTCCGGCATGGGGTTTGTCCGGCGGTGTCCCTCTTGCTCCTGCCCCTATCGCTTAGGTGCATTCGGGCCGCACATGCTGTTGATGACGCCGAAGGTTTTCGTTTCGGTGCCGTCGGAGATCGTGGCGCTGACCAGCCAGCCGTCTGCGGCGCAGATGCTGCGCGGCAGCGTGATGATGTAGGGCTCCAAAACGGAAGGCAGACGGTTCGGCAGGCTCACGCGCAGGACACGCCCCGTGCGCAGAATGCTGACGCTGCCGCTCGTCTCGCGCGTGACCGGCACGAAGGCGCGGAAGACGACTTTGGTGGGCCGGTACTGTTTGCCGTCCGCGTGTTTGAACGGCCCGGGGCCGGTGGTCGAGGCGACCTCGAGCCTTCGCCCCTTTGGACCGACGACGATCGTGCAGGGACGGATTTGGAAGAAGTAGTCGAGCTCGACCAGCAACGAGCTACGCTCCTTGCAGATGTCGACCGGCGGGAAGATTTTGTCGGGGTGCGGCGGGGGCGGAGGTGGAGACGGTAAGGCGTGCGCTACACCGGCCGCGAGCGCTATTGCTGCCAATACTAGGACATGCCTCTGCTTCGACACGTGCATCATCGCCCTCTCGCTAGCGGTCAGGCAGCCTAACACACCCGGCTACCCAGGATCACGCCGCGTCACCGCTTGCGCGGTGGGACGACGTCTTTGAAGACGTCGAAGGATTTCCATGCCGGTTCGAGCGGGGTTTCGCCGTCGGCCGGCGTGTAAGGCGAAGGCTTGGCGTGGTCGAGGTCGTGGACGTAGCGCGGGCAGTTCGGGAACACGTGTTCCGGCGTGACGCGCACGAGCGCGTGGGCGCCGGGCAACGACGCGATCAACGGATCGTCGAAGCTGACCGTGGCGCGGCCGTTGACGCGCAGACGCTTCGCCGCCTCGCCCATCTTGATGAACAGAAGGCCGACAGCCGGGTTGACGGCGATGTTGCCGAGGCTTCGGAACATGCCGTTGCCATCGTAATCCGGGAACCCGATGAGATCGGGCGTGGGCACGCGCACGAAGCCCGGCGCGCCGCCCTTGTGCGAACAGTCGGGGCGACCTTCAGCATCCGCGGTCGCGAGGAAGAAGAACGCCGCACTTTCGACGAACGCCTTGTCGTCGTCCGTCAAGCGCGTGCGGTGGGTCACCTGCTCAAGCCGTTCGGCAAGCGGCGTCGAGCCGAAGCGCGCC
>JANLXP010000108.1:0-4498 GCA_031365165.1 Alphaproteobacteria bacterium | reverse complement strand
CTGCGATGAGGGGCGTCGGTTGCTAAATCTTAGTATCCCGGACCGTATTCGTCGTCCTCGTACCGGTCGTCGTAGCGGCGATCGTCATAGCGATCGTCGTACCGGCGATCTTCATAGTAGCGATCGCGATACTGGTCGCGGCGGTGATGACGGCAACCGGAACCGGCAATCGCGCTTCCCGCGACGCCACCGATGATTGCTCCGCCGACAGTCGCCGGCCCACGGCTGTGATGACGTCCGGCGTTGTTGCCGATGATGCCGCCCAAGATGCCGCCGATGATCGCACCGGCCGCGCGGTCACCGCCGCAACGGCGATTGCGATAGCCATACTGCGGGCCGTAGCCGTATTGCGGACCATAACCCGGAGGCGGACCGTAGCCGGGGCCACCACCGTATTGCGGACCGTATCCTGGCGGCGGGCCATAGCCTGGACCACCATACTGCTGACCGTATCCCGGACCCGGAGGCGGGCCGTAGCCTGGGCCGCCGTACTGTGGTCCGTATTGGCCATTGTACTGACCATAAGGGCCGTTTTGATTGGCGAGCGCGGGCGTCGCCGTGGCTCCCACGAACACCGCAGCCGCCGTCGCAACGGCAACCAACATCTTCCTCATAAATCCTCACTCCTCGGTCGCGCTTATGCGCGAGCACAAATGAGCTCGCTTTTCCGCGCAGACGCCGGACGGGAATTTGGGATTTCCTGGCTGAACGCTAAATGAACGCACCGTCCGCTGAGCGAAGTGCCCACGGATTCGTGTCCAATACAGTCACTATTGGCAGGTCAAAAGCGTCAGGCTGCCGAGCGGTCGCCAGGTGTGAGTTGCTCCGACAGGCTGCCGCGCGACGGCGGGATCTCGGTGAACTCAATCGCAAACCCGCGTTCGTGATGGCGCACAACTCGTCCGCGCATCTTGCCGACCATGACTTGCTCGCCGAGCGGCGGCCATTCGGCGGCCGCAACCGACACGCCACCGAGCGACAAGTCGATGACCTTGCAGGCAACTTCACGCCCATCCGAACGCTGAACCTTGGTGACGCCCTTGGTCTCTTCGCGCTCATGCCGGCGGCCTTCGAGGCCCGCGGGCTTGAAAGCAAGGCCGAGACGTTCTTCTAACTTCTCGCGCCGAAGCGCCGACAATGTCAGGCGCACGGCGAAGACATCGCCGTCCGTACGCGAAACCAACCCCTCAAGGCGCCCTAAGTCTTGCACATAGGCGATGATGATCGATCCCGCCGCCGGTTTGGCGCTGGACTTGATCGACATGCCGCCGACCGAAATGTTCGTGACCTGGCCGCTGTGTTCGCTGCCGTCATGCAGCAGGAACCGTACGGTCAGGTTCATATCGAGGCGCTTGTGGCGCCGACGATCGGGCCCGTTACTTTTTGCGTTCATCGTCCGTTTTGTCCGTCCGCACGCGGCGTCGCGAGGATTCGATTGCACTTTAGCGGTTGCTGGTTAATGCACTCTTGCTGTCCCGCAAATCTTGGAAAAGCGCCGCTCCCGCCGTAAGAAGCTTAGGAAACCATTGAGAGCGCCAGCCGCCATGTCCCAGGAAGTCGACTACATCATCGCCGGTGCAGGCAGCGCAGGCTGCGTTTTGGCGAACCGTCTGTCCGCGGATTCGGCAAGCGAAGTGCTGCTTCTGGAGGCAGGACCGAAGGACAATTCGATCCTGGTCCGCATGCCGGCCGGTGTTGGCCAGTTGATCAAGCAGCGCGGCAAGTACAATTGGGGCTTCGAAACCGAAGGCACGGCGGCGCTGAACAACCGCAAAGATTTCTGGCCACGTGGCAAGGGCCTCGGCGGGTCGTCGTCGATCAACGGCATGGTCTATATCCGCGGTCACGCGCGCGACTACGACCACTGGCGCCAACTCGGCCTCGAAGGCTGGTCGTTCGCCGACGTGTTGCCTTACTTCAAGCGCTCGGAGACAAACCAACAGGGCGGAGACGACTTCCGCGGCGACAGCGGCCCCTTGTTCGTCGGCAACCCGCCGCTGAAATCGCCGATGTTCAGCGTACTGGTCGAAGCGGGCAAGCAAGCAGGCTTCAAGCTGACGTCCGACTTCAACGGCGAGCAGCAAGAAGGCTTCGGCTACTATCAACAAACGATCAAGAACGGCCGCCGCTGGAACACCTCGGCGGCTTATCTCGATCCGGTGGCGAACCGCACCAATCTGACCGTCGAAATCGACGCGCCAATCACGCGCGTTCTGTTCGAAAAGGACCGCGCCGTCGGCATCGAATACCGCCAAGGTGGCGAACTGAAACAAGTCCGCGCGCGCAAAGAGGTTATCCTGGCCTGCGGCGCGATCGGTACGCCGCAACTCTTGATGCTCTCAGGTGTGGGCGATGCGGAGTACTTGCACCGCTTCGGTATTCCGGTTGTGACCGACAGCCCCGGCGTTGGCCAGAACCTGCAGGACCATCTCGACGTCAACGTGCAATACGCTTGCACGCAGCCCGTCACCGCCTATGCGCAGGTGCAAAGCCCGATCCGCATGATCGGCATCGGCTTGCAGTACATCCTGTTCGGCACCGGCGACGGCACGAGCCAAGGCCTGGAAGCGGGCGCGTTCGTGAAGAGCAGACACGACCTCGAGATGCCAGACCTTCAGCTGCACCTCATCAACGCGCCATTCTCGAACCACGGCCGCACGCAGCTGAACATGCACGCGTTCGGTCTGCACATGTGCGCGCTCAGACCCGAAAGCCGCGGCCACGTCCTACTGCGCTCGACGAACCCTGAGGACCCACCGCTGATCCAGCCGAACTCGCTGGCCAGCGACAACGATCTGCGCTCGCTGCGCGAGGGTGTGAAGATCGCCCGCAAGCTGGTTGCACAAAAGGCGTTCGACACTTACCGCGGCGACGAACTGAGCCCGGGTGTGACCGCGACAAGCGATTCGGACATCGACGACTTCATCCGCCGCACCGCGATCACGATTTATCATCCGGTGGGTACCGCAAAGATGGGAAATGATCGGATGGCTGTGGTGGATTCGACACTCAAAGTAAGAGGTGTTCGGGGGCTCAGAGTTGTAGACGCCTCGGTCATGCCAACGCTCGTCGGTGGCAACACGAACGCCCCCACAATTATGATCGCTGAAAAGGCGGCGGACCTGATTCTCGGGAAGGAACCGTTGCCGCAAGAACACAGGCGGGTGTCGGAAGACAATTCAGACCGTTTTGCAGCCGCCCGTTAAGGGAATTTTGGCCGTTCCTGGCCTATGCAGTGCATGCGTGGACGCCTATCTTCAAAAGCTAGAAAAAAGGAGCCGCAAATGCGGATCGGTGGGATTTTACTGGCTGGTATCAGTGCGTTGTCCCTGTCGCTTATGGCGTCGGAACCTGCGGCAGCGCGCAATCTCTATTTCGACATGTGGTGCCAAGATCAAGGGTACGACAAAGACCGCTGCGATCGCCGGGAACCGGCCGACGTTACGGCGTTCGAGGAGTACTGGCGCCAGGTCGAAAAGTACGAGGAGAAGTACTTCGTCGAGCGTGAGCACTACGGCAATTTCCGCGACGAATTGAACGCCCTCGACGAGAACCCGGATCCGGGGTTCCACAGCTATGATCCTGAGCGTTCGCCGCGGCCGGACTAGACGCGCGCGCTTTACGTTTCAGCCAAAAAAAGGGCGCCTCGCGGCGCCCTTAAGTTTTTCTTGGTGGTGGAAGTCAAAGGCAGGCTCAACAAATCCTATCGCGTGCTGACGACCTTCAGGTGCTTGGTCGACTTGCGCTTGTCGTCGGCGAAGGCGGCAGCGCTGGGGCCGGCCTGATCGCCCGTCAAAATCGCGTTCGCCGTCATGCGCATCCGCACGAGGCTGCGCCCCATGAGGCGGCTGAGCGGATCCAACGGCTGGAAGTGGCCCAGAATGTAGGTCGTCTCGCCGCGTTCGTCCGCATACGGAAGAAGCAGAATTTCGCCCGGCATCGCGTGGCCGTCTTCGGTTTCCGCGACACTGAGCGCAACGGTCGGAACCGCAAGGTTCGACACGCGGATCAAAGACGTCAGCGCCGCATTGCGCGATTGCTCCGCCCACAGATGAACGAAGCTGTTGCCGCGAAGCTCCTTGCCGAAGAGATCGCACATGCCGGTGCCGGCCAGCACGAACGTGAACTTGTCGCCCGCCTCGCGCTTGAGAAGGAACGAAAACGCGAGATGGCGTTTGATCGCCTTAGGCTCGATCGAGGCCTTGTACGGCGCCAACGTCTCGCCGCGCTCTTGGCGCCAGTGATCGAGCAGGATTTGCGTATGTGCGTTGCGCATCTTTCGAACCTCGTGTCCGGCCCGCCGTACCATTTGGAGACAGTGGCGGTGCCGTCTTCGGTTCAGCAGTAGCGAGAGCCATGCCAAGGCAAGGCGCGCGGAAACGCTGCTCTTTCAGTGTCTTCCGGCGCAATCCTGAAGCTGAAAAATCTCTGAACGCCGCAACGTGGTTAGAGTGGGGTTAATTCGCGCGCAAAGCGCTTCCAGTTCTCGACGTAGTGC
>JANLXP010000090.1:0-2337 GCA_031365165.1 Alphaproteobacteria bacterium | reverse complement strand
GTGTGAATTTGGCGATCCTCTGCCCAGGTTACCGCCGACAACGCTGCGAGCGTGAGCAAGATTAAGTGCATCGCACGGTGAGGCATTTTAATCCCTGTTGCTAGAGCTTACTTCGCTGAAGGGTCAGCGTGACCCAGCCTTCGAGCGCGCTGCGGCGGACGAGGCGGAGGTTTTGTGCGCGCGCCATCGCGCAGATCGCGTTCGCTTGTTCGTCCAGAAGACCGGAGAGGATAGCGTGGCCGCCGGCGGCTAGGCTCTGCCTAATCCCCGGCAACAGCTTCATCAGCGGACCGGCGAGGATGTTCGCGAAGATGAGATCGTAGGGGGCGCGGCTCGCAATCAAAGGTGTACGAAAGCCGCTTGCGGTGGCGGCCCGCATGTACGGCGCGGCGCGGTTTAGCTTTGCGTTTTCAATTGTCTTGGCCGTTGCGAGCGGGTCGATGTCGGTCGCGACCGCTGGGCGATGTGTGAGACGCGCAAAGGCCATGGCGAGGACGCCGGTGCCGCAGCCGAGGTCGAGGGCATTCCTGAACGTACGTTGCTTGGCTAAGCGTTCGAAGGCGAGCAGGCACCCGCGCGTCGTGCCGTGATGGCCAGTACCGAAGGCATAGGAGGCTTCGATCTTGAGTCCGATTGTGTTCGGCGGCACGCGGCTCGCCGTGTGATCGCCGTGCAGGAAGAAGCGCCCGGTGACGACGGGCGGCAATCCTTCGAGCGCGCGGGCGACCCAGTTTTCATCTTCGATGGCGATCACGCGCAGGGGCACGCCGAAGCGCTTCAGCAGATCGTCTTCGCTTGGTTGCTCGGTAAAGAACGCTTCGACTTCCCACTGTCCTCGTTCGCCGAGTTCGAAGGCGGAAACGACGGGCGTGGGCTCAAGTTGCTCGAGTGCGTCGCTGAGCGCTTGCGCGTCGCGTTTCGGGAGCACCGCGCGGGCTTTCCAGCAAACGGGCATCAGGCGCGGGCCAGGAAGTTCGCGATGACGCGCTTTTCGCCGGCCTTGTCGAAGCTGACTGTCAGCTTGTTGCCGTCGATGGCGGTGACGCGGCCATAGCCGAACTTTTGGTGGAACACGCGTTCGCCGCGTTCGTACGTGGCGGCATCGGGGTCGGAGGTGGCGACGAGTTCGGCGTGTGCTTCGATCGCGGGACGGGAGCCGAACGTTTCACCGCGGCGGGCCTGAGCGCGCTGCCAGCCGGGTGACGAGTAGCCGGAATCAAACGCTGGCGCGGTCGAGAGGTTCGAGTTGCCGTAAGGCAGCCCGGGGTCGCTTTCGAGAACGATCGCATCGAGCGGCAGTTCAGAGATGAAGCGCGAGGGCATTGCGCTCTGCCACATGCCGTGGACGCGGCGGTTTGCGGCGTAGGAGATCTTCGCCCGTTCACGGGCGCGGGTCAGGCCGACATAAGCGAGGCGGCGCTCTTCTTCCAAGCCTTGCAGGCCGTTTTCGTCGAGGGTGCGCTGGCTCGGGAACAGGCCTTCTTCCCAACCGGGGAGGAACACGGTCGGGAATTCGAGTCCCTTCGCGCCGTGCAAGGTCATGATCGTGACCTTGTCGGTCGTGTCGGACTGCTCGATCTCCATGACGAGCGAGACGTGTTCGAGGAAGCTTTCGACGGTTTCGAATTCTTCCATCGAACGCACGAGTTCCTTGAGGTTCTCAAGGCGGCCCGGTGCCTCCGCCGAGCGGTCGGCTTGCCACATTGCGGTGTAGCCGCTTTCGTCGAGGACCATTTCGGCGAGTTCGATGTGGCTGAGCGCGGTCGCCTGATCGCTCCAGCGCTTGAAGCTTTGCACGAGGTCGCGCAATGCCGAGCGGGCGCGCGATGGTAGTTCGTCGGTTTGGATGATTGCGTCAGCGGCGGCGAACAACGGCTTCTTCAGCGCGCGTGCCATTTTGTGCACGGATTGGAGCGCGACGTCGCCGAGGCCGCGCTTCGGCTTGTTGAAGATGCGCTCGAAGGCTAGGTCGTCGTCGGGTTGGACAACGACGCGCAAGTAGGCGAGGGCGTCACGGATTTCCTGCCGCTCGTAGAAGCGCGGGCCGCCGACGACGCGGTAGGGGATGCCGAGTTGGACGAAGCGTTCTTCGAACGCGCGCATCTGAAACGAAGCGCGGACGAGGATGGCGATGTCGCTGATTTTCTGGCGATTGCGGGCGACTTGTTCGATGTCGTCCGCGATTTGCCGCGCTTCTTCTTCCGCGTCCCAGACGCCGCGCACCGAGACACGCTCGCCTTCGCCGAGTTCGGTCCAGAGTGTTTTGCCGAGGCGGCTTTTGTTCGCGGCGATGAGGCCGGACGCTGCGGCCAAGATGTGCGGCGTCGAGCGGTAGTT
>JANLXP010000038.1:0-6339 GCA_031365165.1 Alphaproteobacteria bacterium | reverse complement strand
TCACCCGTTCGAACACCATATGCGGTGACAGGATATCGGAGATGTCCATGAACGCGGCCCGCGCCGTTGCTCTAGCGCTTAGCGCCGGTGGCAGGATCGATCCAGCCGATGTTCCCATCCGCCCGGCGGTAGACGACGTTGATCTCGCCATGCGCGCTGTTCCGGAACACCAAAGCCGGCGTTTCCACAAGATCGAGCTGCATAACGGCTTCACCCACGGTGAGCGTCCGCAACTGCGTTGTGTTCTCAGACACGATAACCGGCGTCAGCGTCGCGGGCTCGCTGGTAGCTCCGTCAGCTTCCGCCGCGATGATGTGTTCGCGCGCATCGCTCGACGCGATACTGCCGCGTTGGCCATTGTGATGATCGCGAATGCGGCTCTTGTAGCGGCGCAAGCGCTTGTCCATCCGGTCGATCGCGGAATCGAAACTGGCATAGATGTCCGTATGGCGTCCTTGCGCCTGCAGATGCAGGCCCGACGCCAGATGCACCATGCAATCGGCGCGATACTCGTGGCCGTCGCGTGAAAAGGTGACGGCCCCGTCAACTGGGCGGTCGAAATACTTGCCGACCGATTGCGTGACCTTGTCTTGGACATAGGTCCGCAAAGAGTTCCCGATATCGATTTGCTTGCCGGTGATGGAAAGTTGCATGGGCCTCGATACGCTTAGAGGTGAGCTAGTACGCAGCTCGCGTTCGCCAAGGGGGTACGAATCACGAAGCGGCGACACCGTCCGACAGATTCATGCCTTGCTTCAAGCGGCGCCGCTCGACTGAGGAAGGAATACGCATGGCTTCGCGGTATTTTGCAACCGTGCGGCGGGCGATGTCGATACCTGTTTTGCGGAGAATCTCGACAATCCGGTCGTCTGAAAGAACGGCACCCGATGCCTCATTATCGATCAGATTCTGGATATGGTGGCGTACGGCTTCGGCCGAGTGGGCCTCGCCGCCTTCGGCCGACTGAATGGCCGAGGTAAAGAAGTATTTGAGCTCGAACGTGCCGCGCGGCGTCGCGATGAACTTGTTCGCGGTGACACGGCTGACGGTCGATTCGTGCATGCTGATCGCTTCGGCAATCGCGCGCAGGTTTAATGGGCGCAAATGCGTAACGCCGTGGACGAAGAAGCCGTCCTGCTGACGCACGATCTCGCTGGCGACTTTCAAAATCGTCCGCGCGCGCTGATCGAGACTGCGCACGAGCCAATTCGCATTGGCCAAGCAATCGACCAGATAGGTCTTCGTATCTTTGTTCTTGCCCGTAACCGTCGCGTAATAGCGCGAGTTGACCAGCACGCGGGGCAGGGTGTCGCTGTTGAGCTCGACGTGAAACCCGCCACCCTTCGTGTCGCGCACATAGACGTCCGGCACGACCGGTTGGATCGGCTCCGAACCGAACTTCAGTCCGGGCTTCGGATTGAGCTGCTTGATCTCGGCGATCATCTCGGCGAGGTCTTCGTGTGAGACCTGCGTGAGCCTGAGCAATCCCTGCACGTCGCGCTTCGCCAGCGCTGGCAGATTGTCGAGCAACGCCTGCATCGCAGGATCCAGGCGGTTCTTCTCTTTGAGCTGCAACGACAAACATTCGCCAAGCGTGCGCGCGCCGACGCCGGTCGGATCGAACGTCTGGATCGCTTTCAGAACGCCCTCGACGATGGTCACCGGAACGGCCAGATGCTGCGCCGCAGCCGTCAGGTCGACCGTCAAATACCCGGCCTCGTCGATCGCGTCGATCAGATAGGCCCCGATCAGCCGGTCGCGCGCATCCGGGCACGCGACGCTTAGCTGCGCCGCCAAATGTTCGTGAAGATTGGCCCCGCGCGTCAGTGTCGCCTCAAGCGACAGCGCATCGTCCGAACCCGACCGCGATGATGTCCCGCTCGTCAAGTCCGCATAGGTCGAGGGCGCGGCTTCGTGCGCGGCCGGTTCGGCCCGGTCGCACCCTGAGTCTTCCGCATAGACGTTCTCGTAGTCGGTGCTAAGCGCTTCCGCGGCATCCGCCGGCGGCGCAGTCTCGCTCAACGCCAATGGCGTCTCGCTTTGCGCGGGCGCTTCGACCTTCTGCTCGTCGCGTGTGGCCGTGCCGTCGTCGCGCTCAAGCAGCGGATTGCGCTCGAGTTCTTGCTCGACGAACTGCTGAACTTCCAGATTCGACATCTGCAGCAGCTTGATCGCTTGCTGCAACTGCGGGGTCATGACCAGGGATTGCCCCTGGCGAAGCTCTAAGCGTTGGGTCAGAGCCATGACATCTCCCGCACCGCCTACAACGAAAACTTCTCGCCGAGATAGACGCGACGCACGTCCATATTCGACACGATGTCTTTGGGGCTGCCTTCGGTCATCACTTCGCCGTCGTGAATGATGTACGCACGGTCGATGATGTCCAACGTTTCGCGCACGTTGTGATCGGTGATCAAAACGCCAATGCCGCGTTCCTTCAGGTGATGCACCAACTTGCGGATTTCGCCGATCGCAATCGGGTCGATACCGGCGAACGGTTCGTCCAGCAGCATGAATGACGGCTGCGTCGCGAGCGCGCGCGCAATCTCGACGCGGCGGCGTTCGCCGCCCGAAAGCGCAAGCGCCGGCGCACGGCGCAAATGTTCGATCGCGAATTCGGCCAGAAGGTCGTCCACCAACTGACGCCGGCGTTGCGCATCGCGCTCCACCAGCTCGGCGACCGCCATAATGTTCTGCTCGACGGTGAGGCCCCGGAAGATCGAAGCTTCCTGCGGCAAGTAACCGATGCCGAGCCGCGCACGCCGGTACATCGGCAGCGCCGTGATGTCGTGCCCGTCCATAAAGATCGAGCCGGTATCGACCGGAATGAGGCCCGTGATCATGTAAAAGCAGGTCGTCTTGCCCGCGCCGTTCGGACCCAGAAGGCCAACCGCTTCGCCGCGGCGAACCTGCAGCGACACACCGCGCACGACGGGGCGGCGGCGGAAGCTTTTGCCCACCTGAACGACGACAAGGCCTGTTTGTTCGGCCACGAGACGCGGCCGTCCAAACTGTCCCCCTTGATCGACGTGTCCATCCATCTCGGAATGATCGCCCTGAAACCCGTTACCCATTGATCGATCTCATCAAATGCCAGTTGGCTTTAAAGTTGCGTGAAATCAACTAGTTCTGCGGCGCTGGCGCGGGTGCTGTACCCGGGATCGGCGTGTTGATTTTTGGCGTCTTTGCGGGAACAAACACACCTTCGACACGCCCGCCGGGGCCCGCACCCGTCAGTTCGGCTTTCCCGGTGGCGAGGTTAATCACGAGTGAATTGCCACGCAGAATATTGGCACCTTGCGCCAGAATGACTTTGCCGCCCATCGTGACGACGCGCTGGCTAATGTCGTAAAGCGCGGTCGCGCCGGTCGCTTGACCTTGCGGCGAAGCAAGCACGACGTTGCCCTTCGCTTCGATGCGCATGATCGTGCCCTTCGTCGCTTTGATCGAAAGCGCATCGGAGCGCAGTTTCAAATTGCCCTGCTCGACGCGAACGTTGCCCGCATAGGTCGCCGTCTCGCTGCGCAAATCCGCAGTCGTCGTATCGGCCGCAATCGCGATCGGCTTGTCGCTGTCGCGGCCCATGCCGGAGAACGGGTTCGGCACGCCGCTTTGCGCTTGCGCAACGCTCGCGAATCCAACGGCGGCAACGGCAACGAGTGTGAGTTTCATGGCGTGGGCTTCGCTTTAGGTTGAATGACGGTCTTGGGTTGAACGACGGTCAGCGGCGATTGTGGTGCCGTGGAGGTAGGGGAAGGGGCGGGGGGCGGAACGTATGCCGCCTCGTCGTCTGGCAACGCCTCGGCGATGCCTTCCGGGTTGGTCTCGGCCGCGGTTGCCGCAGCGCCAGTGCGCGCGGTCGGCACATAGTTCGTCTGAACGCCGCCCATGAAGCGAAGCACGCGCGGATCGCGCAGGCCCTCGAACTTCTGCGCCGTGAAAAGGCCCATCGGCCCCTGGCACTTGATCGGCGCGTCGCCCTTCAAAAGGCCGCTGCCGAAGTCGTAGCGCGCGGCTTCCGTGTGGCACTCATAGCCTTGGTCGGAATAGATGTTGATCGAGTTCATGAGGTCGAGCGTCTTGGCCTCGACATCAAGCTCGCCCTTGATCGCGCCGACCTGCACCCAGCTCTTGTCCTGCATCGTGATGTCGGCCGTGACCTCATCGATCGTCATGCGCCGCGCCTTGCCCGGTGCCTGCGTCGCGCCCTTGGCGGTGACGGTGAACGGTTGCCCGCGACCGTCGGTGCCGGTCAGCTTCGGGCTGACGAGCTGCCGGTCGTTATCGACGCCGGTGACGTTCTTGGCGACGATACCGACCATCGCCTCGCGCCCCTTCGACGAATAGATCACGACGAGCACGATCAGCGACACGGCAACAAGCGGCAGCATCACCTTCATGATGCGCACGAACCGGCTATAGCCGACGGTCGTTCCGGCGTCGGGCCGTGCCCGGTTCTGCCATTGATCCAAGCGCGTGCGCGGGGCCGTCGAATTTTCCATCGCCATGCGGGTTAAGCCACTCCCGCGCGCAGACAGTCGTGGACGTGCACGATGCCCACGGGCTTGGGCGTTGCCTTCGCAACGTCCTCATCGGCGACGACGAAGAGACACGTCACCGGCACCGCATGATGGTTCATCAAACGCAATGCCTCGCCGCCGAGCGCGCCGGTGCGGATCAGCCGTGGCTTGGCCGTCATCACGTCCTTGGCGCGCTGCTTCAAGAGGTCGTTCTGCATATGCCGCCGCAAGTCGCCGTCGGTCACCACGCCGATCAAGCCGCCTTGCGCGTTCACGACGCCGGCACAGCCGAACCGCTTCGACGTGATCTCGATCAAGACCTCGCTCATCACGCGGTTTTCGTCGACGATCGGAAGCTCGGTTCCGGTGTGCATGATATCGACGACGCGCACGAGCTTGCGGCCAAGCGACCCGCCCGGATGCAGTTCGCGGTAATCGTCGGCGGTAAACCCGCGCCGCGTCATCAAGGCCACCGCCAAAGCATCGCCCAGCGCCAGCTGCATCGTCGTGGACGTCGTTGGCGCCATCTCGATCGCGCAAGCCTCGCGCGCGGGCGGCAGGATCAACGCCACGTCCGCGTGCTGCGCCAAGGGCGAGTCCGCGCCCGCCGTGATGGCGATCATCGGAATGGCGTTGCGGCGGGTGAAATCGATGATGTCGGTGAGCTCCGACGTCTTGCCGGAATTCGAAAGCAAGAGCACGCCGTCCTTGCGCGTCACGAACCCAAGGTCGCCGTGGCTGGCCTCGCCTGGATGAACGAATTGGGACGGCGTTCCGGTGGAGGCAAAGGTCGCGGCGATCTTGTTGCCGATGTGCCCGCTCTTGCCCATGCCGCTCACGATCACGCGGCCCTCGATCCCGATGAGGAGATCGATCGCCTTCGTGAAGCGCGCATCCAGCGAACGCGCCAATGCGCCCAGCGCCTCGCCCTCGACGGCAAGCACACGACGCGCCGCGTCAAGATCGGCGCTGGTATGAGAATCAGGGAAGGCTGTCATCAGAGCGAAACTCGCAAACCGGGCATGCACGCGAGCCACGTTTGTCTTGAGTGTGCGGCGCAAAAAAGGCGCCCACGCGAACGTCATGCCAACTCAAATCAGTATCGCCGTTTGCCCCCCTCAAATCAAGGCGATCCGGGGGTTTACGGGTTAACGCTGCATCAGTGCGCGAAGATATCCTCAAGCGCCCAGCCAGCAAGGTCGAGTTGTGACCGCGTGTTCACAAAACCAAAGCACTTCAGCGCCATTTCCTGCCGTCCCTCGCGGATCAGCATGGCATCCAGCGCGGCTTTCAGCTTGTGAAGATGCAACACGTCGGAAGCGGCATAAGAGAGCTGCGCATCGCTCAATTTCGCCGCACCCCAGTCGGAGCTTTGCTGCTGTTTCGACAGGTCCACATCGAGCAGCTCTTTGACCAGGTCTTTGAGCCCGTGTTTGTCCGTGTACGTGCGCACAAGCTTGGAGGCGATCTTCGTGCACCAAACCGGTGTCGTCGCGGTGTGAAGATATTTCTGAAACACGCCAACATCGAAGCGCGCGTAGTGAAAGATCTTCACGACATCGGGATCGGTCAGCAAACGCACCATGTTCGGCGCCTGATACGACTTCCGGTCGAACCGCACGACGTGACAGTGCCCGTCGCCGCCCGACAGCTGCGCCAAGCAAAGCGCATCGCGCTGCGGGTTCAAGCCCAGCGTCTCGGTGTCGATCGCAACCGACTTCCCGAAATCGACGCCTGAAGGCAGATCGCCTTCGTGAAAATGTATCTTCATCGTCGTTACGAATCCGGCCGTTTCTTGAGGCGCCAAGAGCCACGGCGC
>JANLXP010000011.1:0-10642 GCA_031365165.1 Alphaproteobacteria bacterium | reverse complement strand
CGGGCGACGGCCTTGGGCGACAAGATCAGCATGCCGTGCGCGGCTTCACCGCCCAGCACCTTCTGCCAAGAGAACGTCGTCACATCGAGCTTGGCCCATGGCAGGTCTTGCGCGAACGCGGCGGAGGTCGCGTCGCAGAACGTCAAACCTTCGCGGCTGTCCGAAATCCAATCGCCGTCCGGGCTGCGCACACCGGAGGTCGTGCCGTTCCAGGTGAAGATCACATCGTGCGCCGGGTTCACGTCGGCGAGATTCGGCAATTCGCCGTAGCCCGCTTTCAGAACGCGCACGTTGGGCAACTTCAACTGCTTGGTGATGTCGGTCGCCCAGTCGTTGCCGAAGCTCTCCCACACCAGCACGTCGACCGGCTTTGGTCCCAGCATCGACCACAACGCCATTTCGACGGCGCCGGTGTCGGAGGCGGGCACGATGCCGATCCGGTAATCCGCGGGGACACCAAGAATCTTGCGCGTACGTTCGATCGCTTGTTCCAGCTTGGCTTTGCCAGGCTTCGAACGATGCGAACGTCCAACAAGTGCTTGATTGAGAGCTTGGGGGTTCCAGCCGGGGCGCTTTGCGCAGGGGCCAGAGGAAAAATGCGGCCGCAATGGCCGTTCGGCAGGCTTCACAGTCATGTTGTCCATTCCTTGCAGAATGGGCGCATCCCGTTGGGGGGATGTGTCCCGCGCGCCTTGTGGCTTATTCCAAGATTCGCGTCAAATCATTTTCGCAAGCGCAGCATGCAACCTCGCGACCGTGGATTATGAACGGCTGACAACGGCTCAGTGTGTGACGGCGGTTTCTTAGTGGGTGGTGAATGCTACCCTACATTCCGCGCCATCCGAGAGGATCTTGAGAGTTTTAACTTAAGCGAAGGAGAGGAATGATGCGCTTCAAAGCGCTTGTCGTTGCAGCTGCAACGATGATTGCCGCCGCGCCAGCTGCGTATGCAGCAGGCTACGGCGAATTCACAGGTAATTGGCGAAACGAAAACGCTGCCACACAAGACATCACACGCATCCGCGTGCAGGCCGCCGGTGGCGGTTTGAACGTTCGCGTTTGGGGTCAATGCTCCCCAACGGATTGCGATTGGGGAACCGGCAGTGCGACGGGCTATTCGTATAGCCCGGCTGCAAATCCGGCGGTCAGCGCGACCGATCTGATCGTGACGTTCAATCCGGGCTTTGCTGAGAAGATTTTGATTCTCACGGATCGTCCGGGCGATCGTTTGAGCTACTCGATCTATACGCGCTTCACCGACGGCTCCGGCCGGCGTCCATTCGTTTCCCGCGGCAACATGCGTAAGCAGTTTGGTGGATGGCCCGGTTGGCCTCCCGGCGGCGGCGGTTGGCCTCCCGGTGGGCCTGGCGGTCCGGGTGGACCTGGTGGCGGTTGGCCTCCTGGTGGACCGGGTGGTCCGGGCGGACCTGGTGGTCCTGGCGGCGGTTGGCCTCCGGGTGGTCCCGGTGGACCGGGCGGACCTGGTGGTCCTGGCGGTGGTTGGCCTCCGGGCGGTCCGGGTGGAGCGCCTGTAACGCACTCGACAGACTCGTTGTCGGTGCCGCAGACGTGGGAGTTCGACCTCGACGAAGGCGGAGTTGGCAGCAATCCGCAAGCCGACGCATGGTTCGAAGCCGTGACGGCGTGGGAGATGTACGTCGTGCCGCGCAACGGTGCGCGCATCTGGCTCGGTGACGGATCGAACCGCGGTTACGCGGGCTGCTCGACCGGCGGGCCGTACACGACGGCACGCGTTCCGATCGGGTCTTTGCCGGTTGGCACGTATGTCTGTGTGAAGACGAATGCCGGGCGCTACAGCCAGTTCCGTGTGAACGGGTGGGGCGCCGGGTATCCGAAGACACTGGCTCTCGGCTACACCACTTGGGAATGATCCCTAGACGCTGAATGAATGAAACAGCCCCACGATTTGCGGGGCTGTTTTTTTGTGCGCGCAGTTACTTCGGATCAATCACGTAAGTTTCGCGGCTGACGATGGCGGGGCTGGGGCCCTTGGTGCGTGAGACTTCGACGTGGCGGCGTGGGCCTTTGTCTTCGCGCGTGATCTCGAGATCGTAGGCGGGAATTGGTTTTGCGGTGAGCAGATTGCCGTGGAGCGTTTCGTCGTCCACGCTGAAGGCCAGTGTCACGTCTTGATCGTGGGTGTTCGTCCAGCGGACGTCTTTGAAACCCCAGACGATGGCGGCGTCGAGCCCTAAGGGCGTGAAGCGGGTGTCTTCGGTGTAGAGGTCGCGGCTGTGCGGGTGGCGTTCGACGGATTGCATGCCGCCACGTAAGGCCAACTCGTAGAGCAGACTTGCGACTTGGCAGAGGCCACCACCGATGTCGGCGCCGAGGCGGTCGTTGACGATCGCGCGGCCGGTTTGAAAGCCGCGCGCTTCGCTGGGTTTGCCGATCGTGCGCCAGAACGAGACCGTGGCCCCTGGACGAACGCGCAAACCGTCGAGCTTGTGCGCGGCCAGCGTCAGGTTGTGGAGCTTGCCTTCGAAATGCGCGGTGTGGCGGATCGGCTGAGCAATCGTGACGGCGGTGTTCAGACTTGCGCGGGCGGCGGGATCGACCGTTTCGCTCGCGAAGGCAGATGGGTTGCGCCAATCCGCCCACGTGCGCCGTGTCACCGCGACCGCAAGCCGGAGCTGCATCGGGGCGACTTTGCGGATGAAGCGGCGAAGTGCGCTCATGGTTTTGCGAAACACGCGACGAGGTAAGACGAGAGCGACGGTACGCTACCGGCCAGCCAGCCGTCGATGCGCGTCAACCCAGCGCGCGATCGTTCCGGAAAGCGATGTACGGGGAGAAGCATCAAGCCGGTGATGTGCCTCCGCTCCAGGCCGGCGTCGCGGGCCATCGTTTCGAACGCGCGCTTTGTCAGCGCCGTCGCCCCATGCCAGGCGTGTTCGACGTTGCGGCGTTCGCCTGTCATGTTTCGGCGTGTCTTCGAGACGATGTCGGCGATTAGCACGCCGCCCGGTCGCAATACGCGGACCGCTTCGGCGAAGATCGCTTGGATCGCACTCTCTTCCAGATGCATCAGCAGGTGAAACGCGAACACGGCGTCGAATGTTGCGGTGGGTAACGGCAGGCGCTCGGCGTCTGCTGCTGCGAAGCAGGTGCCGGGTTCGCGCGTGCTTGCGATGGCGAGGCTGGCTGTGCTTGCGTCGGTCGCGATGGTCGCAAATCCCGACAGGCGACCGGTGCCGCAACCGAGTTCGAGAACGCGCGTGGCCTTTGGCGGCAGCCATGCCGTGAGCAGCGCCCGTTCGCGCGTGTCGATGAAGCGGCCGTAGTTGTTGGCGAAGCGGGAAGCGTCGTAGGCGGGCGCGAGGCGATCGTAGTAGTCGATGATCTCCTGCTTCATCTTGGCGCCGCTGAGGGTTGAGGCCGCTGCGGACGATCCGCAGCGGCGCTCAGTGCCAGATTAGAACGGCAGGATGTCGCGTTCGCGCGTGTAGCTCAAATAGCCCGCGTTGACGCCTGCGCGCAGGCCAAGGCCGGTACGCATCGGTGCAAGCGAGATGCGGCCGGTGCGTTGATAGTTCACGCCGATGCCGGCGATGAAATAGTACGTACCTTCGACGCCGGGGTAGCGTTGGAAGATCTCTTCCTGACGGCGGATTTGATAGACGAGCGTGAAGCACTTCGACACGTTTCCGCCGACGTCGAAACCAACCGACGGTCCCTGCCAATAGACCTTGAGGTTGCGGAAGTTCTTCCGGTGCATCGCGCCCTTGCCGTAACGCAGGCCAACGACGAAGGCGCCGGAGCCTTCTTCACCGGTGATGTAGGCGTTCGGGCGGCCGAGATCGGAGAAGATGCGTTCGACGGCTTGGGCGACGGCAGCCGTCGTCATCCCGAAGAAGTCGGAGGCGACTTGGACGATTTCGTTCTTCGAGTAGGTGTCGTCGGCGCTGGCGGTTTCGTTTACCAACGTCATGGCGGCGGCCAACGAAATGGCGCCGCCGGCGCCTTTCACGAGGGTGTCGCGGCGGGTCAGTTTCTTGTCGGTCATCTGTAGGTTCTCCAGAACATTCAAGCCCCTTGTGGCCCAAGATTACCCTGGCCATATGACGTTGCGAAGTGGCCTGCAAGGCGTTTGGTTGTGAGCTTCGCTATGATTTCGCCTGATTCGTACCGGGCAAAGGACGCTTTCGCAATCTAGGGAGGGGAATCCCCATGTTTCAGGAATTCGGTGCGACGTTCATGTTCGCGCTCTTCTTCGCGGCAATCGTCCTGATCTTCCGCGCCATCAAATTTGTGCCACAAGGCTATGAATGGACAGTCGAACGGTTCGGCAAGTACGTCCGCACGTTGAAGCCGGGCCTTGGACTCATCAATCCGATCTTCGACCGAATCGGGCGGAAGATGTCGATGATGGAAACGGTGCTCGAGATTCCAAGCCAAGAAGTCATCACGAAGGACAACGCGCAAGTCACGGCGGACGCGATCGCGTTCATTCAGATCGTCGACGCGGCGCGTGCTGCCTATGAAGTGCAAAACTTGATGCAGGCGATCGCCAACCTCGCGCTGACGAACGTGCGTACGGTGATCGGCTCGATGGACCTCGACGAGGTGTTGTCGAAGCGCGACGAGAACAACGTCAAGCTATTGCGCGTCGTCGACGCCGCGACGCAGCCGTGGGGCGTGAAGGCGACGCGCATCGAGATCAAAGACTTGTCGCCGCCGTCCGACATCACCGATTCGATGGCGCGGCAGATGAAGGCCGAGCGTGAACGGCGCGCTGAAGTTTTGACGGCCGACGGTCAGAAGCAGGCGGCCATTTTGCGCGCTGAAGGCTCGAAGCAGGCGGCGATCTTGGAAGCGGAGGGCCGGCGCGAAGCTGCGTTCCGCGACGCCGAAGCGCGCGAACGTTCGGCCGAAGCGGAAGCCAAGGCGACGACGCTGGTTTCGGATGCGATCGCGAAAGGCGACGTGCAAGCGATCAACTACTTCCTCGGCCAGAAATATGTCGAGGCGTTCAAGGAGCTCGCGCAAGCACCGAACCAGAAGTTCGTGATCTTGCCGATGGAGTCGGCGGGCCTGTTGGGCTCGATCGCTGGCATCGGCGAGCTGGCGAAGCTTGCCGGCGAGAAGGGTGCGCAGGCGGCGGCGGCGCGCGGCACGGGTTCCGTACCGCCGACGCGGTAGTTGGCGAGAAGGGGATTACACAATGGATATGTCGTGGTTGATGACGGTTGGGCCCTATCACTGGCTCACGCTTGGCGCGGTGTTGATCGGGATCGAGATGGTGATGCCGACGCAGTATCTGATCTGGCCCGGGATCGCGGCGCTCGTCACCGGCTTGCTCGCGTTCGGTTGGGACGTGTCGTGGACGACGGAGGTCGGCGTCTTTGCGGTGCTATCGGCGATCCTTGTCACCGCTTCGCATTATCTGCCGAAGCAAGCGATGGGTGACGTGTCAGCGCTCAATCAGCGGACGGATCACATCGTGGGCAAGTTCGCGACGGTGGCGGAAGACTTTCGCCACGGCGAAGGCTCGGTCACGGTCGGCGACACGCGTTGGCTGGCGCAGGCGGTGGACGGGGCCGACCTTACAGCCGGGACGCGCGTCGAGGTGGTCGCGGCGGAGTCGACGCTGCTGAGGGTGAAGCGGGCCTAGCGGTCGCGCGCGCTCAAAACAGAATATCGACGTAGTCCGCCAGATCGGCGCGGCCGGCGCAGCGCGCCTGTTGTTCCTTCATCCGCCAGAATTTGCGCGCGCCGATAATGCGGAACGTATAGGTCCCCTCGCGAACGCAGACTTCCGTGGTTTCGTTGTCCGTGATTGCGATGCGGCCCTTGAGCCAAAACGTCTTGGCCTCGATGCGCGTGATCACGCCGTTGATGACCAGTTGATCGCCGTTGTGAGGGCCTTGCTGGCCTGAAATCGTTATCCCTTGCGGCGTTTCGTTGACGACGAGTTTTGCCGGGCTTGCGCCCCATACCCATTGCAACGTCACCCCCTTGTTGTTCTTCAACTTGGTGAGCGCTGCCTCGTTGACGATTTGGGTTTCGCCAAGAGTTCGCGCTTGCACGGTCGCTGCCGCAGCGGCGAATAGGAATGTCATTGTGATCGCGAAGCGCAACATCGGGTTCTCCTTTAGCGGCCCCAGGCGATGAAGCTGGGGTTCTGGAATTTTTCGCGTGCGTTGCCGTACGTGAAGAGCGTCTTGCCGTCGAGTCGGGTGACGCGGCCGCCGGCGGCGCGCAACACGGCATCGCCGGCAGCAGTGTCCCATTCCATCGTCGGTCCGTGGCGCGGGTAGAGGTCGGCTTCGCCGGCTGCGATTACGCAGAATTTCAGCGACGAACCGGCAGCGATTAGATTCGCGATCGGGTAGTGGGCGAGATACTCGTCGGTGAGGCGGTCGCGATGGCTGCGGCTTGCGATGGCCGTCATTCCTTCCGCCGGCGTGACGCGCGTTTTGATTGGCCGCTTTTGTCCCGCCGCTTCTTCGAAAGCGCCGTCGGCACTTCCCCAGAACAGCCGATCGACGGCTGGCGCGAAGACGACGCCGGCCGTCGGGTGGCCTTGTTCGATCAGCGCGATGTTGACCGTGAACTCGCCGTTCTTGTTTAGGAATTCTTTCGTGCCGTCGAGCGGGTCGACCAGGAAGAAGACGCCGCCGGAGGTGTCGGGGAGTTTTCCCGCCGCCGCACTTTCTTCGGCAACGACCGGAATTTCCGGAGCCGCCACATGCAGAGCGGCGATGATCAGCGCTTCGGCCTCTTCGTCGGCCGCGGTCACGGGGGATTTGTCGGCCTTGATCCGGCGCTCCGTGTCCCCGGCGTAGTGGCGCATGACGAGTGCACCCGCATTGCGTGCGGCCTCGACCATCTTGGCGAGCAACTGCCGGCGCATTTCAGCTTCTAGGGGGGGCACTTGTCTTGGAACTCCCGCGGATCGACCACATTCAGCGTCGCGTGTTTTAGATTGATCAAGCGTTTTCCCATATTCTCGAAATTCACGGTCGCGCGGTCGCCTGCAACCGACTGAATCTGTCCCAATCCCCAGTCGCTCGCACCTTCGAGCATGACATATTGGCCGGGTTCGAGTTCACTGGCGGTCGCCTTCTGCTTCGGCATTTTGCCGTTCATCCCGTTTCGCTTAAGTCAATCTTAAGCGGACTTTGGTGGTTTAGGTTGATGCAACGTCTAGCTTCAGAATACTTGTCCCCGGTGCCGACGCCAATTCCGGACGCGCAAGTGAAATCACCGCCGGCTTCCCCCGATGAAACCGATTTGGGCGCGCTGCTCGTCAGCCGCGTTTGCCACGACCTCATCAGTCCGGTGGCTGCGATTTCGAACGGGCTTGAGATTTTGGCCGATGAGCAGGACGCGCAGATGCGCGAGCATGCGATGCGGCTGATCGAGCACAGCGTGGGCCAGGCCAAGGCGCGGCTCTTGTTCGCCCGTATGGCGTTCGGTGCGATGGGTTCGGCCGGGGCGGAGATCGACCTTCGGGAAGTGGGGAACGTCGCGGAGGAATTTTTCCGCGTCGGCAAGGCGAAGCTGGATTGGCAGTCGGCGCCGGTTGCGGTGGACAAGGAAATTGTCCGGGTGCTGTTGAATCTGTCGGCGCTGGCCGCCGATTGCATTCCGCGCGGCGGTGTTTTGACGGTGCGCGTCGAGGCACCCAAGCATTCGATCGTGGTTTCGATCGTGGCCAAGGGGCTGAAAGCGAACTTGGCGCCGGACATCAAGGAAGGGCTGGCACTGGAGACGCCGCCGGAAGATCTGACCGGGCGCACGATCGCACCGTTCGTGACCGCGCTCCTCGCCAAGAAGATGGGCAGCACGATCTCTTACGTGCACGAAGGCGACACCGTTCGCTTCGACGTCAAATTCGACCGCAAGGCTTCGTCCTAGGAAGCGCGTTTGCCGAGCGCGATTTGCTTGGTGATGAACGCGTTTTCGACCGTCGTCACGAAGGCGTGGAGTTCCAGCGGCTTTTTTACGACCGCATCGACGCCGACCGTTTGCGCCAGATGCAGCAAGTCGACGGCGCCCGTGCGCCCGCCCGAAATCGCAATCGTCGCCATAGCGGGGTAGGCCGCGCAAACTTCGCGCAGCAAATGCAGGCCGTTTTCGTCGGGTAGAATGAGGTCGCAGACCATCGCGTCGAATGGCCCTGCCGCTAGCGCTGCGCGCGCCTCGGAGGCGGTCTCGGTGACCGTGACCTCATGCGTGCGTTGGCCCAGGCCGCGCCGCATGAGCGCGCCGAACAGCTTGTCGTCGTCTAGCACCAACACTCGCGCCACAGCACGGTTTCCGCTTCTACTCCCGCAGGGTAGGGGGCGACCCTTAAGGATGCGCGCGCGAGCGTGCTTAAGGGGAGGTAAGGACCCGCTCGTTGAACGAGGGGTCAGGTTCGGATTTAGCGATCGGTAAATTGCGCTAAAAATGCGAAGGGCGCCGCCGTTGCCGGCAGCGCCCCTCACTAGACCCCCTCAGGCCTTATTCTATGCCGCGTTCGTGGCGGCTTCAGACGGATCGCGCAGAACGTAGCCGCGGCCCCACACCGTTTCGATGTAGTGCTGGCCGGCGGCGGCCTGCAGCTTCTTGCGCAGTTTGCAGATGAAGACGTCGATGATCTTGAGCTCCGGCTCGTCCATGCCGCCGTAGAGGTGGTTCAAGAACATTTCCTTCGTCAGCGTCGTGCCCTTGCGCAGCGAGAGCAGCTCCAACATCTGGTATTCTTTGCCTGTCAGGTGAACGCGGCTACCGTCAACTTCGACGGTTTTCGTGTCGAGGTTCACGGTCAGCTTGCCGGTCTGGACGACCGACTGCGAGTGGCCCTTCGAACGGCGGACAACGGCGTGAACGCGGGCGATCAGCTCGTCCTTGTGGAACGGCTTCGTCATGTAGTCGTCGGCGCCGAAGCCCAAGCCCTTGACCTTGTTTTCGACCTGGGTCGAACCGGACAGGATGAGGATCGGGGTTGCGATCTTGTTGACGCGCAGCTGCTTCAGCACGTCGAAACCGGACATGTCCGGCAGCTGCAGATCGAGGATGATAATGTCGTAGTCGTACAGTTTGCCGAGGTCTACGCCTTCCTCGCCAAGATCCGTCGTGTAGACGTTAAAGCCTTCAGACTTGAGCATCAGTTCGATGCTCTGCGCCATCGCGCTGTCGTCCTCGATCAAGAGAACTCTCATTGCTTCTACTCTCCCCTCGCGACCCGGGTACAACCGGGAGCCCTTGTTGGTTCATTCACCATCGAATCTAAGTGGTAATGCTTAATAAAGCTTAATCGCGAAGGCACCTTCGTAAATTCGCCAGTGAAAAATGTCAGCTGGCTGACGTATTCCGGCGACACCATCAGCTTAGGGCAACCTTAAGACCACTTCAGCCATAATCCCCCGTGGTTTAGGCGGGCTTACTCATGTGCCCTCTAATGCGTGCAAGCGGTTCCGCTTGCGGTCCGGATCGTTTGATCCGCGGCTTCGCGCCGATTTCGGCGCGCGCAGAAGTGGTGACACAGCAGAACTGCTCGCACTGGGAACGCAGCGTGCCGGAAGGGCGGTTCGCGGCGCAGAAGTTGCAAAGGCCGTGTGAAACGGCTGGGTCGAAAAAATAAAGGGGGTTGTCATGAAATCGCGCGAGGGATTGGTCCGGCTGCACCGGTTTCGGGTCGAGGAAATCCGCAAACGCTTGAAGTCGCTCGACGACATGCGCGGCGACTTGGCCAAGAAGATGGGCGATCTCGAGACGATGGTCCAAGAGGAACAGCGCCGGTCGATCAACAGCGACCTGGGGCGCCTGGCGTTTCCCTCGTTCGCACGTTCGATCCAAGCGCGGCGCGAAAACATTCAGCGCACCATCGACGAGGTCGAGAAGCAGGCTGCGACCGTCAGCGAAGAGCTGCAAGCCGCCTACCGCGAACTCAAGAAGTACGAGATCACGGTCGAAGGCGAGGTCCAGCGCGACCGGGTCGAGTATGCCCGCCAGGTGCAGGCCGACCTCGCCGAGATGGCGATGGAGCGTCAGGTCCGCAAAGCTTAAGCCGCCCGGCCGAACAGCGAGGGTTGGTACGGTCTGGCCGCTGCCGATGGGGGAGCGGTCACCGGCCGCATGTCGAGTTCCATCGAAGCCGTGGGCTGCAAGAGCGCCATCAGGCTTTCGAGCGAGGCGTTCGGGTTCAGCCATGTGGCCAGGCCCGCATCATCCAAAATCACCGGCATGCGGTCGTGGATCAGCGAGATCATGCGGTTGGCCTCGCACGTGACGTAGGCGAAGCTTTCGGTCATGCGGCCCGTCGGCGAAGGCGAGCGGGACCATAGCGCCGCAATCATGAGCGGGCGGCCGTTTCTGAGCCTGAACGCGTATTCGCGGGTTTTGACGCCGGCGACGCGCTTCCATTCGTAGAACTGATCGGTCGGCACGACGCAGCGGTGCGTGTTCAACAGGCGGCGCCAGTCCTGCGTTTCGACGATCGCGTCGGCCTGCACGCTGATCAGCGGCTGGCGTTCCGGTTCGCCGCGTCTCCATTCGGGCACCAAACCCCAGCGCATCGGCGTCAACGCCAACTCGCCGATATCGCGGCGGTGGATGACCATGCGTTTGGCCGTCGGGTCGCCGTCCCAGCGGCGGCGGTTGGAGATGCGGAGGGATTCGTTTTGGCTCC
>JANLXP010000001.1:0-1157 GCA_031365165.1 Alphaproteobacteria bacterium | reverse complement strand
CTCAAAACGCTCTACCAAAACCTTGCGCGGGTTATGAAGCCCGACGGACGCTTCGCGTGCCGTCTGTTCGAACGGCCGGAGCGCGCGATCACGGAGGACGACCTTCGCAAGACGGCGCGCGGCGGCAGCGGTCACGGCTTTCATGCGTTCAAGTGGCAGCTTGCGATGCACTTGGCGGCGCGCGTTGGGGCCAATCTTCCTGTGGCGCTGATCCTGCAGACCTTCAACGAGATGTTCGGCGACCGCGATGCGCTTGCGGCGGCAACGGGTTGGCCACGCGCGGCGATCGACACGATCGACGTCTATCGCGGATCGCCGGTCGTCTACGCGTTTCCGGATCGCGAGGAGTTTCGGTCCGCGCTTCCTGACACCTTCACCCAGGTTAAGTTTGTTGCATGCGGCAGCTACGACCTTGCGCCGCTCTGTCCCATCCTCACGTTCGTCAAGGCGTAACAATGGCTGCGCGCGAACGCTCCGACGTCGAAGGGATCGTTTGGCCAGCCTTCCATGCGGGCGAGAGCGCGGTCCTTGCATCGTTGCTAGCGCAACTTGCCGTCAGCGAGCGTTTGGCGCCTGCAGCTCTTGCCGAGCGGCAAGGCGAGCAGCTTGCGGCGCTGACGGCGCACCACGCGAAGCACACGCCGTCGTTTCAGGCGCGACTCAAACAGGCGGGCGGCGATAAGCCGTTTTCAACCGTCGCTGACTTGCGTCGCTTGAAGCCGCTGTCGCGCCGCGATGTGCAGAGCGCGGGCGCTGCGTTCTTCGCGACCGTTGTTCCACGCGGTCACTTGCCGCTGGGCCATGTCAAAACGTCGGGTTCGACGGGCGAACCCGTTGCCGTGCACAAAACGGCCGTGAACCGCTTGTTCTGGGCGGCGCTGGCCATTCGCGATCACGTTTGGAACGGGCGCGACTTCAGCGGCCGCATGACGGCGATCCGGGCGAACTTGAGCACGTACAGCGAAGAGAACAATTGGGGCCATCCGGTTGCCACACTCTATGAAACGGGTCCCGGACAAGGCATTCCGATCACGACCGATATCCGTGAGCAGCTTCGCCTGGCCGAGCGCTTCCAGCCGACCGTTTTGCTTGTCTATCCGAACAATCTGGATGCGTTCGCCGACATTTGGGAGCGCGAAGGGTTCACGCTCGACAGC
>JANLXP010000962.1:0-1055 GCA_031365165.1 Alphaproteobacteria bacterium | reverse complement strand
GCCGATCGGCGTGTTCGAGTCGGGCGCGATCATGATGTACCTCGCTGAGAAGTTTCAGAAGTTCTGGCCGCAAAACGTGCGCACCAAATATGAGGTGACGCAGTGGGTCATCTGGCAGATGGCTAACCAGGGTCCGAAGTTCGGCGAGGCGGGACACTTCCGCAGGCTCGGCGAAGCGCAAGGCGAACAGAGCTACGCGGTGCGCCGCTTCACGGATGAAGTGAACCGTCTTTTCGGCGTGATGAACAACCGGCTCTACGATCGCGCATATCTTGCGGGCAAGGAATATACGATCGCCGACATGATCTGTTATCCGTGGTCGGTGAACTATCAAGCCTACGGCCAGGACCTTGAGGAGTTCAAATACGTCAAGCGTTGGATGGAAGAGCTTGCCGAACGGCCGGGCGTGAAACGCGGGATGGCGGTCGGCTCAGACCTTTCCATTGACCCATCGAAGCTCAGCAAGGACGAGCAAGACCGGTTGCGCAAGTTGCTCTACAATCAGCGTGCGCGACCCGCGCCTGGCTAGTCGAGTGCCGCATGCGTCTTTTGCTCAGCATCTTGAAGTGGTTGGCCGTCGTCGCCGGTAGCTTGGTCGGCATCGTGCTTCTGCTTGCAGTTTGGAACGGGTCGTTCTGGTCTTCGTATTCGGCACCGACGACGCTCCTGGCGCATCGCGGGATGGCGCAGACCTATCACCGCGAGGAACTTGAGAACGACACGTGCACGGCGACGCGGATCTTTCCGCCGGAGCACGCCTATCTCGAGAACACGATTGCTTCGATGCAGGCCGCGTTCGATTTCGGCGCCGACATCGTCGAGTTCGACATTCATCCGACCACGGACGGTCAGTTCGCCGTGTTCCACGATTGGACGATCGACTGCCGCACAGAAGGCAAAGGCGTCACGCGCGAACAGGCCATGAGCTATCTGAAGACGCTGGACATCGGCTACGGTTACACGGCCGACGGTGGCCAGACGTTTCCGTTCCGTGGCAAGGGCGTCGGCCTGATGCCAACGATGGACGAGGTACTCGCCGTGTTTCCGCAGCGGCG
>JANLXP010000932.1:0-5947 GCA_031365165.1 Alphaproteobacteria bacterium | reverse complement strand
GGCAAATAGAGCACGGCTTGGAATTTTGTGTGCCGCGCGGTCAGCGATTGCGCAAGCACGGCGAAAATCGCCGTCGCCCCGCCGTGCATCATCGCTGTTCCAAACCCGCGCACGACCCACACGCCGACATTCGCATTCGGAAACGTGGTGAGGAAGTAGAGGTTCTCGACAAGCGCAAAGCCGGTGCCGAGCGCAAACCCCATGATCGCCGCATCGATCAGGAAGCCTATTCGCGCGCGCATGAAGAGGTAGATCATCACGCCGGCCTTCAACGCCTCTTCCAACACCGGCGCACCGTACCGGGTATAGGGCCCCATGGAGGCGTGCGACGCGTCCATGGCAATGGCGTTCAGAAAATACCCGGCGACCGCGAGCGCACCGCCGGCGGCCAGCGCGATCAACGACGCGCGAAAGCTGACCAAGCGAAAACTATCGAGCTGATCCAGCAGGAATAGAAACGCCAGCGTCGGCAAAAGCGCGATCGGTGCTTCGAGCAAGAAGGGAAGGGACAAGTGTTACGCCGCCGCTGACAAGCTGTCTTACATGATCTTCAGCGAGATCAACCATTCTTCGTCCCGCTTCGACCAGTCCTCGATTCCAGCGGCATAGCCGACGGAGAACGTCATGGGCAACCGGTGGGCGAGGGTAAAGTTAAAGTCGACCTGCGCCCCGGCATTGCCCAGCGTGCGCTCGGTCGAAAGACCAGGGTCTGCGAACAGAACGCTGCCGAACACGGCTGGCCTGATCGAGGCGAGATAGATGCTGGGCATGCCCACGTCTTCAAAGCGAACGGGCGGCAAATTCCACTCGACCACCGACTTGGCAAAGCTGCGCGCCGACACCTCGTCGATCTCGAAGCCAGGCAACGTATCGTACTCGCGATAGCGTTTGACCTCTTTGTCGTCGACATAGTTGTTCTTGAACCCGCCGAAGTAATAGGGCGTCAGCGGATTGTTGCGGTCGCCGCCCGTGATGCCCGCAGACGAATAGAGCCAAAGCGAAGAGTGCGCCCAACCGACGGGGAAGCCGAAATTGAAGCCGACGCGTGCGCGTGGGAAGAACGCGCTATCGGCGAATTCCGAACCCCAAGCGGCCTCCCACTCGTAGCCCTTCTCGTGATCGACCGCGCCGAGCGACTTGTTGGTATCCTTGTAGTCCATTTTAAATTCGAACGTGCCGATCTCCGACGCGCTCGCCTGAACGTTCTGATTGCCGGGCAACGTGTCGAGACCGATGAAGTAGCCGACATCGGCCGTGAAGTTCAGCTCGATCGGCGGATCGTAGATCAGCGGCCAGCGATAGCCCGCAAGGAACGCGTCGCCCTTGCGGCTGCGCTCCGTCGGGCCGAAGAGGTCATAGAAGTCCGCGTCGTTGTGCCAATAGCGCAGGTAGCCGTTGACGGTTCGATACTCGATGTTGAGATGAAACCGTTCGGATTCTTTCAACGCTTCGGTTGGGGAATAGGACGCCGTCGCATAAAGCTTCGCAAACTGCAGCCTATCCTCCAGCATCAGGTGCCAGCCGAAGGTGCCATAGCCCTTGTACCCCTGAGCGATCGGATAGGTAGCGCCGATCCCGATCTCTTCAGAAGGTATGTACTTGCCGCGCCCGGTGATCTTTTCGTCGAGTTTGATTTTCGAGGGCGAACCGACGGCCCACGTCTTCAATATCGGATGCTTGGTTATGACCTCGTTGCCGAGGAATTTGACCGCACTCAAATCGGTCAGCGGCTTCGCATCGATTTGAACCGGCGAAAATCCCTGGCCCGTGTACTCGAGCACGATCAGTGAACCGTCGTCGCGAATGATCGGCCGGAAGAACCCGGTCTCCGCATTCGACATCGCATCGACTTTCGCGGTCGCGAGATCGAAGCGATAGATATTTGAGACGCCCGTATAGTACGAGCTGCCGTAGAGCGAACGCCCGTCAGGCGAAAACACAAAACCCTCGGGCACAGCCGAGCCGAAATTGTAAGTCGCGGTCTCTTGCGGCTTATCGCCCTCCATATCGGCGAGCTTGAACACGCTCAGCGTCTGCGCGCCGTTGATCTTCGACATCGACATCGAAATGAGCTGCCCGTCCGGCGAAATGTCGAGGTCGAACGGCACTTCGCCGTAGGCCCACGTGTGCACCTGCGTCCACTTCTCGTAAGGCGCGTCCATCCGCACCAGCGTCACAAACCCGTTCAGGTGGCGAAGGCCCCAAAGCGAGCGGTCTGCCTGGTTGAAGACGAGATCGCCGATGCGCCCGTCTTTGATCAACATCCTCGTTTCGCCGGACCCGATGTCGATCTGAATGATGTCGCGAAACGCGTTGTTGTCGGTCGTGTACCAAGCCGTGTTCGTCGAAGGATCATAGGCAAGCGAGGTCACGCGGTAATGCATCGGCCCCTTGATATCGACAAGCCGCCGCACCGCACCCGTTTTGAGCGAAAGCTCGCCCACATGCGCGATCACGCCGGGATAACGGAAGGCGCCGACGAGCGTGTCTTTCGACGCGTTGTAGTAGAGCCTGGAAACCGAGCCGAGCGCCTGCGGCGTGTACCGCTTCACCGGCGTTAACGGGTGCTCCCGAACGGACTGCAGCGCCGCCGTCTGAAACGTGTGTTCCCACGCGATCCAATCCGCCCACGCGTCGTCGAGCGGCTTGCCGAAAACGCGCTCGAATTGGTTCGAATAATAGCCATCGCTATCCGGTCCGCGCTTCAGCCACTCGACCATCTTCTCCGGCGAATAGGTGAGCGCCAGATAGCTCATGAACCGTGTGCCGTAGAGATAGGCGTTCACACCCACCTGAAAGTCGACGGAAGAACCTTCGGCCTCAAGCCCCAGAGGCGAATAGAAATGCGCGTTGTCCCGAACCATCGCGCGGAACACCATCTCGTCGTAGGCGCCCTGCGCGCGGCCAAGCCCGCCGGCCATCCACGTCTCCATGAAGACGGCGCTGCCTTCCAGGTACCAGCGTGGCGCGTTCACCCGCGGCGTGGCCAGGTAGTTGTAGAGGATGGATTCCGGATGCTCGTTCATGGGCATTGGCTTGCCCATGAAGAGATTGCGCCAGAACGCATCCTGCTCGTTCCACACGTCCATCGTGGCGACATGGACAAGTTCGTGGTTCATCAAGATGTAGATGCGCTCGCCGCCCGACATCGTCTCGAACGCTTGGCTAAGCGGCGCGACGTCGATCAGAAGCGCGTTGTTCGGCGACGAACGCGCGGCGGCGTTGCCGCTGTCCGTGAAGTCTTTGAGCAGAAGCGTGACCTTCTCCCACGGCTTCCACTCGAAGATGCGTTTTTGAAACTCGATCGAATTCAGTGCCGTCCGCGCCGCATAGGGCGTGAGATAGGTCTGCGGCGGATCGAAATAGAGAAGGTCGAGATCCTCCGTTTCGAGACGATCAAGTTCGATTTCGTCGGCGCGCAAATGGCCGGCGAAAGTGCACAGCACAATGAGGCACAGCCAGGCTGCGCGCATCTCGTCCCCCGAATCACTTGAAGGGAAAGCTTGCGAGGGGTCGCCCTAAAACAAAAGCCGCCCGGAGGGTCCGGGCGGCTTGCAGTATTAACGAATCAGAGGGGTGTGGCTATTGCCGCGCCGCGCTTTGGAAGTTTGCGTCGTTCAAGGCCGCCGCGAACGAAGCGTTCGAGATCAGGGCCGAGAAGGCGGCCTGGTGACCCAAAGCTTCGAACTGCGCCGCGTGCTTGGCCATGGCGTCGAGTGCGCTCTGGTTGGCCGCGAACTTCGAGAACGCATCCGCATTCGAAGCGATCGCGTTCAGGGCCTGGTTGTTGGCGTCAAACGCGGACCTTGCGTTCGCGTCGGCAGCCAAGGCGTCGAAAGCCGCCGCATTGGATGCGATCGCCGCAAGCGCCGCCGGGTGACGACCGAACGCTTCGAAGGCTTTGTTCTTCGCCATCGCGTCGAAGGCTTGCACGTTGCCGAGCGCCGACAGCGCGTTGGCATCGGAAGCAAGCTTCTTGAAGGCCTCGGCGTTGCTGGCAAGAGCGTCGAAAGCCTGCGCGTCCGCTCGCAGGGCCGCCATAGCATTGGCGTCGGATGCCAGCTTCTTGAACGCCGCCGCATCGCTCGCCATCGCGTCGGTACCCTTCAGGGCCGCCGCCTCGAACGCCTTCAGGTCTTTGGCGAAGACCGCAAACGAAGCGGCATTGGTCGCCATTGCTTCAAACGCCTTAGGGTGGTGCGCCAGTGCGTCGAACGCTTGAGCGTGGCTCGCGAACGCCGCGAGCGCCGCTGGATGACGGCCGAACGCTTCGAAAGCCTTCGCGTTCTGTGCCATCGCGTCGATCGCTTTCGCGTCGAACGCCCACGCGTTGCGTCCTATCCCCGAAACAGCACCAATAGCGTTAGCGTCGAACGCTTTCGCGCGTCCGGCCGCGTCCGTCGCGTTGGCATCGAATGCTTTCGCGCGTCCAGCCGCATCCGTTGCGTTGGCATCGAATGCTTTCGCACGTCCAGCCGCGTCCGTCGCGTTCGCATCGAACGCCTTCGCGCGTCCAGCCGCATCCGTTGCGTTCGCGTCGAACGCTTTCGCGCGTCCGGCCGCGTCCGTCGAGTTGGCATCAAACGCCTTCTGGCGGGCCGCTGCATCAAGCGCGTTGGCGTCGATGCCCTTTGACCGGGCGTTGGCGTCGAACAGCTTGGCAAACGCATCGGCGTTGCCGGCAATCGCTGCAAGCGCCTTCGGATGATGTGCGAGCGCTTCGAAGGCCTTCGCGTTCTGGGCGAGCGCTTCAAGCGCCTTCGGGTGCGCGGCAAGGACCGCAAACCCCGGATCGGACACGAGCGTACGGAACGACGCGTCCTTGACCATCAACTCGAACGCATCCGTCTGCATCAACTGCGCGACGCTTTGGTCGCCGAGCTGCACGTCGGCGCTGTCGACCTGCGGCGCCTGATAGCGCTCTGCCGGAACGATCGTGCCGGCCGTCTGATCGCTCGATGGCGGATAGACCCCCGTGACGTAGAGCGCGCCGGCTGCGAGCGCGATCATCGCGGCGCCCGCCGCTAGAAACTTCTTGTTTTCGAGGATGTTCACTGCGTGAGGGCCTCCCTGCCCGAATGCTTGGGCGAAAGGTGGGGTGCGGCAGCCAAGAAGGTCAATGGTACACTTGTCACAAGAGTCGGGTTCGCATGCTCGCCTGATCTTTGTGCACCGCGGAATCGCGCCCGTTTCCGGCCTTCATGTCCCCGCCAGCGCTAACCCTTCCCAGGCCGCGCGGCATTCGCCATAACGGCGCCGGGTTCAGGGCAACGGTGGCGATGATATGCGGTTTCTTCTCCTTCTGGCGGCGTTCGGTCTCGCTTCGTGTGCATCCGTGAAGGCAGAAGGCGACGATCCCTACCTCTGGCTCGAAGACGTGCACGGCGCTCGCGCGCTCGAGTGGGTGAAGGCCGAGAACGCTAAGTCCGAAGCGCGCCTCGACGGCGACAAGCGCTTCGCGGCCTACCGCAGCGACGCGCTGGCGATCCTCACCGCCAAAGACCGTCTGGCCTATCCCGAATTCCGCGCCGACGGTGTCGACAGCATCTGGCAAGACGACACGCATCCCCACGGTCTCTGGCGCGAAGCCACCACTGCGTCTTACCGGGCCGACAAGGCGCGCTGGCAAACCGTGCTCGACCTCGACGCGCTGTCGAAGACTGAGGGCAAGAATTGGTTTTGGAAGGGCGCCGACTGTCTTGCCCCCGCGGACCGCTTCTGTCTCCTCAGCCTCTCCGACGGCGGCGGCGATGCGGTTGAGATCCGCGAATTCGACGCGACGTCAAAGACGTTCGTGAAGGGCGGCTTCCACCTCGATCGCGCCAAGCAGAACACCGAATGGGTGGACCGCGACACGCTGCTCGTCGCCCGCCCGACCTCCGACGCCGACACCACCGAATCCGGCTACGCGTTCACGGTCAAGGAACTGAAGCGCGGCCAAGCCTGG
>JANLXP010000912.1:0-7021 GCA_031365165.1 Alphaproteobacteria bacterium | reverse complement strand
GATTGCACCTTCGCTGAGCAACGGGCAGAGGCCGAACGCCATCGAGGCCGACTGCCACATCTCTTGCACCGCGATGCCGACTGCATGCGGCATGGCCTGGCCGCCGAACTCTGCCGGGCCTGTGATTGCGTTCCAGCCGTTTGCGACGAAGCTTTTGTAGGCGGCGTCGAATCCTGTCGGCAGTGTAACCTTGCCGTTATCTAGCTTCGCGCCTTCCTTGTCCGCGCCGCGGTTTAACGGTGCGATCACTTCGCCGGCGAAGCGGCCTGCTTCTTCGAGCACCGCATCGACGAGATCGGCGCTGAGTTCGCCGTACGCAGGATTGCCATAAAGTCGCGGTAGACCAGCGACCGCGTCGAGCGCAAAGCGCAGTTGCTTCACAGGAGCGTGATACGTCATGAGTCCGGAACCGGCGGCCTGGTGTAGGCGTTCAGGTTTATCGACAAAAGCGTCTGGGATATAGAGGCTTGCCGCTATCCCCTTAAGTTCAACAAGGACACGTTCCCGATGCTGCGTTCCTCCCTCATCGCCGCGCTGATGGCGACAACGGCGCTGCCCGCCTTTGCCGACGACGTTTCAATGAACCCCTTGAGCGCGCCGAAGGGGAAATACAAGGCGGACCCGAAGCATACGAGCGTCTTGTTTTGCATCCATCACAACGGGATCAGCGACTATTGCGGGCGGTTCAACGGGGTGACCGGTACGCTGACGTTCAGCGGCAGTCAGCCGGAGAAGAGCACGCTCTCCGTCGACATCGACGTCAACAGCATCGACACGCCCAGCGACAAGTTGGATGCGGAGTTGAAGACCAACTTCTTCGAGACGGCAAAATTCCCAACGGCAACGTTCAAGTCGACTTCGATCAAGGTCACGGGCAAGAACGAGGGCGAGATCACCGGCGACTTGACGCTGCACGGGGTGACGAAGCCGGTGACGCTGAAAGCGACGTTCGGCGGCGGGAAGCAGCACCCGCTCGATAATACCTATGTGATCGGATTTTCGGGATCCGCGAAGATCCGCCACGCCGATTTCGCCTTCCCATCGGTCGTTTGGCGCTCGTTCATCGGGGATGAGGTTACACTCACGTTCGAATCGGAACTCGAGGCGGAGAAATAGACGGCATGACCACCCGACCCACCCACTACGGCACGGTGGCGATGACGCTGCATTGGCTGATTGCGGTTGCGATCATTGGGATGCTGATCGTCGGCAAGTACATGGTCGACTTGCCGAACGAGGATTCGAACAAGTTTGCCCTCTACCAGCTCCACAAGTCGTTCGGGATTTCGATCCTGGTGTTGACGTTGGTGCGCATCGGGTGGCGGCTTGGGCATCCCGCGCCGGCTCTGCCGCCCGGCATGCCCGCATGGCAGCGCTGGGGCGCGCATATCAGTCACTACGGACTTTATGCCTTGATGCTGGCGATACCGCTCAGCGGGTGGGCGGCGGTGTCGGCTTCGACGCTTGGTATTCCGACGCTGCTCTTCGGCGCGGTGGAGTTGCCAACCCTGCCCATCACGCCGGACCGCGACACGCACGAGGTCTGGCAAGAGACGCATGAGCTGCTCGGCAACATCATGATCGGGCTTTTGATCCTGCACGTGTTGGCGGCGTTGAAGCACCACTTCGTCGACCGCGATACGGTGCTGCGGCGGATGTTGCCGTTTACGAAGGTTTGACCATCGAGGTTTGTCATGTTGCGTATTGTTTTGAGTGTCATCGCATCGTTCGCTGTCGTCGTTGCGGCTTCTGCGGCGCCTGCGACGTGGACGGTTGATCAGGCGAAGAGTTCGTTGACGTTCACAGTCGGCGTGAATGGGCAGACGGTGCCGGGCAAGTTCAAGGCGTTCGGGGCGATCATTGCGTTCGATCCGGCCGACCTTGCGCATTCGTCGGCCAAGATCACGCTGCCGATGGATGAGGCCAAGACGAATGAGGCGACGCGCGATGCGATGTTGCTCAAGCCCGACTGGTTCAACATCCTCGACTTCCCGCAGGCCATCTTCCAGACCACGGCGTTCACGGCGAAGGGCGGCAATAAGTATGAGGCCGCGGGGACGCTGAAGCTGAAGGGCGTGTCGAAGGCGCTCACCCTGCCCTTCACGCTCGACATCACGGGCGACACCGCGGTGATGAAGGGCGAGACGGTGCTGAAGCGGCTCGACTTCGGCGTGGGCAACGCGAAGGATTATGCGGGCGAGACGCCGGTCGCGCTCAGCGTCAAAGTCATGGTGAACCTGACGGCGAAGCGCGCGAAGTAGCTTTCGCGCTTCGCGCCGCGCCGCTATGAGTGGCGCCATGATGCCCGCCTCCAACATCGCCGATCCGACGCCGGCCGCGCTTGCCAAAGCCGCGCGGCTGCTGGCTGAGGGCAAGCTCGTCGCGTTTCCGACGGAGACGGTCTACGGGCTCGGCGCGGATGCGCGCAGCGACGAGGCTGTCGCCGCCATCTTTGCGGCCAAGGGGCGGCCGAAGTTCAATCCGCTGATCGTGCATGTGGCGGACCTTGCGGCGGCAGAGCGTTACGGCGTGTTCGATGCGCGCGCGCAAGCGTTGGCGGCGCGGTTTTGGCCGGGGGCGCTGACGCTCGTCGTACCGCGCGTTGCGGATTGCGGCGTGTCGTGGCTCGCGACGGCGGGGCTGGAGACCATTGCCCTGCGCTGTCCGAAGCATGTTGTGGCTCAGCAGTTGCTCGCGACGTTCGGCGGGCCGCTGGCTGCGCCGAGTGCCAATCGATCCGGCACAGTCTCGGCGACGACCGCCGGCCACGTGGCGGAGAGTGTCGGCGACGCGGTGGCGCTCATCCTCGACGGTGGCGCGACGAAGCACGGGCTTGAGTCCACGATCGTGGGCCTGAGTGGTGCCGAGGCCACGTTGCTTCGGCCCGGTGCCATCACGCGGGCGGAGATCGAAGCGGTCGTTGGTCCTTTGAGCGTGGGAACCGATAGCGAGGCTGCGCCGTTTTCACCAGGACGGTTGAAGCGGCATTATGCGACCGCGAAACCGCTTAGGCTGAACGCAGCGTCGGTTGAACGCGACGAGGCGTTGTTGGCGTTTGGCCCGGCGCTCGAAGGCGCGCGGGTGACGCTGAACTTGAGTGCGACCGGCGATCTCGTCGAGGCGGCGGCGCATTTGTTTGCGATGCTGCGCCAACTCGATGCTGCCGACGTGCGCGGCATCGCGGTGATGCCGGTGCCGGCGCACGGGCTCGGCGAGGCGATCAACGACCGGCTCCAGCGCGCGGCCGTGCGGGAGTAGTTGAGTCGCGTCGCATAACCCCTTATGCGGGAGGCGTGGAGAGACGATGACGCGGCCCAGCGAAGCAACACTCGAACGACTGAAATCGGCAGCCGGACCCGGCGGATGGAGCGTCGACGCGCACGAGATCGCGCCCTACCTCGTCGAGTGGCGGGAACGGTGGAAGGGTTCGACGCCCTTGTTGCTGAAGCCTTCGACGGTGGCCGCGGTCGCCGAGATCGTGCGGATCGCCGCTGAGACCGGCACGGCCCTCGTGCCGCAGGGTGGGAACACGGGTCTTGTCGGCGGGCAGATTCCTTCGGGCGAAGTGTTGCTGTCGCTCAAGCGCCTTGTGCGCGTGCGCGTCGTCGATGCGATGGCGAACACGATGACGGTCGATGCGGGCTGCATCTTGGCCGATGTGCAGACGGCGGCGGATGCGGTGGAGCGGCTCTTCCCGCTTAGCCTTGCCTCGGAAGGGTCGGCCACGATCGGCGGCTTGATCTCGACGAATGCGGGCGGCACCGGCGTACTCGCCTACGGCAATATGCGCGAACTCGTGTTGGGGCTTGAGGCGGTGTTGCCGTCCGGCGAGATTTGGAACGGCCTTAGCGCGCTACGCAAAGACAACACCGGCTACGATTTGAAGCAGCTTTTCATCGGCGCGGAGGGGACGCTGGGTATCGTCACCGGCGCGGTGTTGAAGCTCTTTCCGAAGCCGGCCGAGATTGAAACGGCGATTGCCGCGGTCGAGAGCATCGACAAGGCGATTGCGCTCCTCAACTTCGCGCGCGCTCAAAGTGCGAGCGTCACCGCGTTCGAGTTGATGCCGCGCCGGGGGATCGAGTTTGTCGTGCAGCATATGCCGGCGACGCGCGATCCGTTCGATGCGGCCTATCCCTGGTACGTGCTGATGGACGTGTCGCTGTTTTCGGAGGCGCAGGTGGGCGCTGCGCAGGCGCTGCTTGCCGATGCCGCGAGTGCGGGCTTGATCGTCGATGGCGTGGTGGCGCAGTCGCTGGCGCAGCGCGAGGCGTTTTGGCGTTTGCGCGACAGTCTCTCGGAATCGCAAAAGCCCGAGGGTGGTAGCATCAAGCACGACATCGCGGTGCCGATCTCGGCGATCCCGAGCTTTATCGCGGAGGCCTCGCGCGCCGTCGTCGCCGCCGTGGCGGGTGCGCGGCCAGTGCCGTTCGGACACCTGGGCGACGGCAATATTCATTTCAACATTTCGCAGCCCGCGGGCGGCGACAAGGCCGCGTTCCTCGCGCGCACCGACGAGGTCAACCGCATCGTGCACGACATCGTGCACACGTTCGGCGGCTCGATCAGCGCCGAACACGGAATCGGCCAAGCCAAGGTCGACGAGATCACACGCTACAAAAGCCCAGCCGCACTCGAGACGATGCGCGCGATCCAGCGCGCGCTGGATCCGAAGGGGATCATGAATCCGGGCAAGGTCGTGCGGGTCGGTTAAACCGAGATGATCTTCTCTTGGAGTGCTTTGGCGATCGCTTGGACGCGGGTGTTGGCTTTTAGTTTGGCCTTTGCGCCGTCCATGTGGAAGCGAACCGTGCGCGACGAGATGCCGAGGTCGCTGCCGACCTGCGCGTCGTTCTGACCGGAAGCGGCGGCGCGCAGGCATTGGATTTCGCGCACGGTCAGCCCATGCGGCGTGAATGGACGCCTCGTGTGCTTCAACGTGCGATAGCGAGCGAACGCGGCGTGCGATAGAACCTGAAGCATCGCGCGAGCGAGCGCTGTGGTGTCCGGCTTCTCGCCGCCAAAAAGGAAACCGGCCACGGGTTCCTCACCGTCGTAGACGGGAACGACCAAACCGTCGCCGCTTTTCACGACCTCGGCCATCAATTCCATCCAAGGTCCCCGCACTTTGGGATCGTTGCGAAGTTCTGAAATGAGAAACGTGTCCGGCGACGACAAGGTGCGCACGACGAACGGCACCGTCGCGAACTTGTATGCGCGGTCGACCTGCGAAGGTAACGCCGGGGCATCGGTATAGAAAATCGCGTCCGACGCACCGCCTGCAATACGTGCGATATCCACGCCGGCAAGGTGTGCGTACCCTAAGCCTTCGGCAAACGTTTTCATCGTCGCCCAAAGTTGGCCGATCGTGGGTTCGTTACGGATGTGGTCGAGCGCGTGTGCGAAGCGCTGCGTGACGTCAGGCATTGTGGTTGCGTGTCCGTCGGGGTGGTACGCGATGAGTGTAGGCCTTCTGCCGCAATCGGCAAGCGGCGAGCCGTGCAAAACGTTATGGCGTCCCCGATTGGGAACTCGCCCTGTTCCGCTCCTGCGAGGCAATCGTTGTTAAGGCGCGTGCGTGCTCTCTCAGACGTGATCGATCGCCTCAACTCGATCTCGTCTTGTGCTCACCGCCGGACGTCAGGCGGCAAACGCAATCTGCATTTGATCGATTTGGCGGATCGGCCCGGGCTTGAGCCTGGGCTCTTCACCGACCAGCTTCGTGTTTGGTGCGAGGCGAGCGATGGTGGCCAGCGTTTCTTCCATCTCGGCGCGCGCCAGCGCTTCGCCGACGCAGCGGTGCGCACCCGCGCCAAAGATGAGGTGCCAGCGCGGGTGGTCGGTCCGCGTGATGTCGAAGCGGCCGGCGTCGACGAAGACTTCCTCATCGCGTAGAGCCGAGAGCAGCGATACGGCGACGAGCGTACCGGCCGGGATTAGGTAGCCGTCGAGTTCGAAGTCCTTCACCGCGACGCGCGGGATACCGGAGATTACCGGCTCGAACCGCAAGCCTTCGTCGACGACGCCGCGCTTCAGCGCATCCGGATTTTCGCAGAACGCGCGCCATTGCGTCGGGTGCTGCAAGAGGCATGCGAGTGTCATGCAGAGCGAGCCGCGCGTGGTGTCGGAGCCTGCGAGGATCAAACCGATGACTTGGGTGCGGATTTCGATGTCGCTGAGGTCGCCGTCACGGGCGGTTGCTTCGACATAGTCGGTGAGGAAGTCGGTGCGCGGGTTGGCGCGGCGGTCGGCGAGAAGTTCGCGGACGTAGTTGTCGAAGGCGGTCAGGCTCGCTTCGATCTGCGGGCGGCGCGCGAGGTCGATGAAGCCCAGAGCCTCCGCCGAGTCCGCAATCCATTGCAAGAACACGGGCAGGTCGGAGCGCGGGATCCCCAAGATGTCGGCGATGATGCGCGCTGGAATTTGGGCTGCGACCTCATTTACGAAATCGATCGGGCCGGTGTTCAGGCGCGGCGTGATCAGTTCGGCTGCGAGCGCTGCCGCTTTCGGGCGCATTGCGTCCATCAGCTTGAACGCGAACGTGCGTTGTACCGGGGCGCGGCGGCGGCGGTGCGTATCGCCGTTCGCAAACAGCATGGCGGCTTTCGTGAATTCGAACAACGGGCCGGACGTGATGCCTTGCATCATCTTCGTTTCGGTTTCGAGTTGGCGCGTGACGTCGGTCATCACCGTATCGAGATGGCGCGCGCGCAATGCGAGCACGAGCCCCATCTCCGCGCGCACGAGCGGCGCCTTCGCGCGATACTCAGCGAACGCCGCGTAAGGGTCCGTGTCGGGCGGCATGGGCAGCGGGAGTTGCGGGATGTCGGCGAGGGTGCGGGGCATGGATGAGCTCTGCGGTTGCGGCGCGATCACTCTAACGCCAACCGGCGCAGATGTCAGACGCGTTTGCGCGCGTCGCTTCGCCATACCGGATTCCTGAAGTGATGAATGTGCGGTCTTGGGCCTATTGAAACGTCTGTCGATAGACCAAGAAGCCCGAATTTCTTGCCACGCGATC
>JANLXP010000893.1:0-3351 GCA_031365165.1 Alphaproteobacteria bacterium | reverse complement strand
ATCAAAAGCTCGCGACGCACGCTCTCGGACAACCCCTCAAGCCCATGCTTCGCCGAACAATAGCCGGACAGAAACGGCGACCCGATCTTGCCACCTAGCGAAGTTATGTTGACGATCCGCCCGGGCGCACCTTGCAGCGATCGATCCGCGCCAAGCAGCGGTGCAAACGACTGTGTCACCGTGTAAGCGCCGATGAGGTTCACTTCGATCTGCTTGCGATAATCGGCGAGCGGTTGATGCAGCACCGGCCCCGGCGTCGCAATCCCCGCATTGTTGACGAGCCCTTTGAGCGTCTTGCCATTGAGCTGCTGCCGCACACGCTCCGCGCCCGCACGCACTGCAGCTTCGTCGGTCACATCGAACAGCAGCGGCGTGAAAGCCTCGCCGAGTTGCGCCTGCAACCGTTCCGCATCGCTCGCCTTGCGAACGCTGCCGAACACATGAAAGCCGCGGCGCGTCAGCGTCTCCGCGATTCCACGTCCAATTCCTGTCGAAGCACCCGTAACAACGACCGCGTTCATACTGCTTTCTCCTCAACAGGGGATATACGCGCGCCACCGACAAATCGATCAATCGCCAAACTCAGGTTGCGACTGCCCGCGCTCACGTGCTCCCCCGCCGCCACACAGCCAGATTACGATTCGGCAATTTCAACCCGCAGCGTTGCGCCGGTAAGAGATCGGCGCATGCTTCCGGCTTCCGAAGACTCGTCCCCCACGAAGTACGGAGACCCCCATGCTACGCACGACACTTCTATCGACGGCCGCGATCTTCGTGATCGTGGCTCCCGCGTTCGCAGACGGTAAGGGCGGCCATCAAATGACCGGCCTCGGTGACCTCGGCTACGACTACGGGCAATACGACGACTTCGATGTCGATCGGAACTCGTTCCACGGTCAAGGTTCGGTCCACTGGAAACTCGACGGCAATTGGAACGTCCAAGGAAACTTCGGCTTCAACGCCGATCGCTACGACGACGGCCCCGGTCCCAGCCAGGCCGTCGACACATGGAAACTCGGTGGCGCGGCGTTCTGGCGAAACCAAGCGGACGGCACGATCGGCGGAGAACTCTACTACCAGTCCGTCGACTTACTCGGCTTCGCCGTAGACGGATTTGGCGTGGCAGCACGCGGCGAACTCTTCTTGTCGCCCACGATGACGTTGGGCGCCCGTGCGGGCTTCGGAAACATCAGCGAAGGCGGGTTAGATGTCGACGAGTGGTCGCTCGGCGCAATGGGAAAGTACTACGCGCGGCCCAATCTCGGCCTCTCGTTGGGCCTCAACTACGCCAGCTTTGACACAGGCACCGGCGGCGAAGGTTTCGACGAATGGTCGCTCAGGGGTGAGGCTGAGTACTTGTTCGCCGATTGCGACACCTCCGTCTACGGCAGTTTGATGTTCGGCGACCTCGAGGCTGACTCTGGCGGTGATACGAACGAGTGGGGCCTCGGGCTTGGCGTGCGCATTTACTTTGGAACCGATGGTCAACTGGCGCAGCGTCAACGCACAGGCCCGCTCGAAGAATGGCCGGCGACCCACTTCACGTTCTAACCAGTCATGCCGCGCGGGCGGCGCTTAGTGCCGCCGCTCGCGCGTTGCCGTGAACTTGATCTTCGGCCACTTCTCGGCTGAGTAGCGCAACTCCCACCCACTCTTCGCCATGAACACCGGCGCCCCGTCGCGGTCTTCCGCAAGATTGCCCTGATGGGCATCGAGAAACTTCTTCAACTCTGCAGGCTCGTCCGCGTCAACCCAGCGCGCCGTCTCGTACAAGCCCTGCTCGAACCCGACCTCTAACCCGTACTCCGCCGCGATACGGCTTGCGAGCACGTCAAGCTGCAGCTGGCCCACGACACCTACAAACCACTGCGAACCGATCTTCGGACGGAACACCTGCGTCACGCCCTCCTCCGCCAGCGCTTCCAACGCGCGTTGCAAATGCTTGGCCTTCAACGGATCGGCCAACCGCACACGGCGCAGGATTTCCGGCGCGAAATTCGGAATACCGGTGAACGTCAAATCCTCGCCTTCCGTCAGCGTATCGCCGACGCGCAGCACGCCGTGGTTTGGGATGCCGATGATGTCGCCGGGCCAAGCCTCATCCACCGTCTCGCGCGACTGGGCGAAGAACAGGATCGGGTTGTGCACACTCATCACCTTACCGGTGCCGGACTGCTTCAGCTTCATGCCGCGTTTGAAGTGACCTGAGCATACGCGCATGAACGCCACGCGGTCGCGGTGGTTCGGGTCCATGTTCGCCTGCACCTTGAACACAAAACCCGTCACCTTGTCGTCCGAAGGCCTGACCACGCGCTGCACGGCCGGTTGCTCGCGAGGCTCCGGCGCCGCGGCACCAAGCCCCTCGATCAATTCCTTCACACCGAAATTCTTCAAGGCCGCGCCAAAGTAAATCGGCGTCAAATGCCCTTCGCGAAATTGTTTGAGATCGAATGCGGGGTATCCGCCGCGCGCAAGCTCGATCTCGTCGTTGAAATGTTTGTGCTCGTCGGCGGTCAGTACGTCCGCCAAGCGGTTCGCACCCACAGCCTCGCCACCCTTTCCGAACGGCAGAAACTTGTTGCTCTCAAAATGCATCACGCCGCGAAAATTGAGCCCCGACCCCGCGGGCCACATCGCGGGCGTCACATGCAATTGAAGCTGATCGGAAATCTCGTCGATCAACGAGAATGGATCGCGCGCCTCGCGGTCCATCTTGTTGACAAACGTGATGATCGGGATGTCGCGCAAGCGGCAAACTTCGAACAGCTTGCGCGTTTGGCTTTCGATCCCCTTGGCCGCGTCGATGACCATGATCGCGGAATCCGCCGCTGTCAGCGTGCGATACGTATCTTCCGAAAAGTCTTCGTGGCCCGGCGTGTCGAGCAGGTTGAACACAAGGCCCATATATTCGAACGTCATCACCGCCGTCGTGACGGAGATGCCGCGTTCCTGCTCGATCTTCATCCAGTCCGAACGTGCACGCCGCCGGTCGCGCTTCGCCTTCACCTCGCCCGCCAGATGGATCGCGCCGCCCATGAGCAGCAAATGCTCCGTCAGCGTCGTCTTGCCTGCGTCCGGGTGCGAGATTATCGCAAAGGTCCGCCGCCGCGCCGCAGCCTGGGCGGGCGTCTGATCGACAATGTCTTGAGCCTCGGCCATGGCAGTCAGTCCTCAGGAAGGCGCGCCTTTTAGCGGATTCCCGACAGCGAACCAAATCCGAAATCGCATATCGCCGGCTACTGCGCGGTGGACGTTCGAAGGGATCTAGGTCGTGGGACAGTAGCGGCAACCGGAGCTACTCTTGCCAGCTTCAGACCGCCGGGCCACTCTCGTTCAATCGCCATTCAACGC
>JANLXP010000878.1:0-1106 GCA_031365165.1 Alphaproteobacteria bacterium | reverse complement strand
CAAGAACGGCTTGCGCTATCCGATCCCGCCCTACGGCATCCAAAACGACGTGCGTGCGGGGTTGGGCGTTAGTTACGGCTAGGCCTTGGCACTCATTTCTTTCGCGTAGGCATTGCCTGCGAGGACGAAATGGACCGCCGCCCACACGTTCACGAGCGACGTCAGCATCAGGGCGTAGCGGAGCGAGTCTTTGTGGTAGGCGGGCGCCAGCGCGTCGCTGAGTGCGCCGACGGCCAGTGGCCCGAGACCGAGTGCGACCAGGTTCAACATGAAGAGCATGATCGCCGACAACGTCGAGCGCATCGCGACGGGCGCCGTGCTTTGTACGATCGCAAAGCTTGGGCCGAGGTAGAAGGCGCCGAGCACGGTTGCGGGCAGATAGAAGATCAGCGCCGTGTTGAAGTCGTCGGTGAGGTAGAACGCGAGGCCCAGTGGGGCTGCGAGCAGTTTGCCGACGGCGATGATCCAGGCACTCCAGCGTTTGTCATTGCGGCCCAGGCGATCCGCTAGGTAGCCGCCGAGTAGCGCGCCGCTGGCGCCCAAGATACCGACGATGGGGCCGAGGACGAGGCCGATTTCGGCGCCGGAGATGTTGTGCGTGCGCTTCAGGAAGGACGCGGCCCACATCACGCCGCCGTAGCCCACGAACGAGGTCAGTGTCAGACCGATGACGATATGGCGGCATGCCTTCGACTTCCAGATGAATGCGAAGCCGGCGCCTAAGGCCTGCACCACTTCGTCGAACGTCTGCGGCTTGCGTTCGGTGGCGGCAAAGCCGTCGGCGAGGCCGCGGACCGGTTCGGATACGGTGAAGTAAATCAGGGCTGCGATGACAAGGCCGGGTAAGCCCACCAGGAAGAACACAGGGCGCCAACCCCACACCTCCGCCAAGGGCGCGCCGATCAGGAAGCCGAGCATGCCGCCGATGTAGACACCGAGTGCGTAGAACGCGAGCGCTCGCGAGCGTTCATGCTGTGCGTACATGTCGGCGATCATCGAGTGCGATTGCGGTGAGGAGCCGGCTTCGCCGATGCCGACGCCTATGCGGGCTATGAGGAGTTGTGTGTAGTTCTGCGCCAGTCCACAGACGGCGGTCATGACGCTCC
>JANLXP010000859.1:0-1847 GCA_031365165.1 Alphaproteobacteria bacterium | reverse complement strand
GTGACCGGGAGGCCCGCCATGATGCGGAACAGTTCCGCGAAGTCGTTGCGCTGGAACGGCAGGAGCTTCGCCAGCGCCGTCTCGCGCCCGCCCTTCGTGTCGGCCAGGATCATCTGGCGGACGACGGTGATACGCTCCTCGTCGAAGAACATGTGCTCGGTGCGGCAGAGGCCGATGCCTTCGGCGCCGAATTCGCGGGCGGCTTTCGCGTCGGCCGGGGTTTCGGCGTTGGCGCGGACCTTCATGCGGCGGGCAGCATCGGCCCAGCCCATGAGTGTGCCGAAGTCGCCGGAGAGTTCCGGCTGGATCATCGCGACCCTGCCCTTCATGACCTGGCCGGTCGAGCCGTCGATCGTGATGACTTCGCCCTTCTTGACCATCTGGCCTGCCGCCGTGAACTGCTGCTTGGCGTAGTCGACGCGCAGGCCGCCAGCGCCGGAGACGCAGGGCCGGCCCATACCGCGGGCGACGACGGCTGCGTGGCTCGTCATGCCGCCGCGGGCGGTGAGGATGCCGCGCGCTGCGTGCATGCCGTGGATGTCTTCGGGGCTGGTCTCGATGCGAACCAGGATGACTTCGCGTCCCTCGCCCGCGAGGCGTTCGGCCTCACCAGCGTCGAACACGACTTCGCCGGAAGCGGCACCCGGCGAGGCGGGCAGACCGGTGCCGAGCACGAAGCGTTCGGCCTTCGGGTCCAAGGTTGGGTGCAGAAGCTGGTCGAGCGAGGCGGGGTCGATGCGTTTGATCGCCTCTTCCTTCGTCAACTTGCCTTCGCTGGCGAGGTCGACGGCGATTTTCAGCGCGGCCTTGGTGGTGCGCTTGCCGTTTCGGGTTTGCAGCATCCACAGGCGACCCTTTTCGACCGTGAATTCGATGTCCTGCATGTCGCGGTAGTGGGCTTCGAGTTTGCGCACGTAGCCCAAGAACTCTTCGAAGACTTTGGGCATGCGCTCTTCGAGCGAGAGATCGCTCGCGCCGGCGGCTTTGCGTTCGCGCGCGGTCAGGGCTTGCGGCGTGCGGATACCGGCGACGACGTCCTCGCCTTGGGCGTTGACCAGGAACTCACCGTAGAGCGCGGCTTCGCCTGTGGACGGATTGCGCGTGAAGGCGACGCCGGTCGCGCTGTCGTCGCCCATGTTGCCGAACACCATGGCCTGGATGTTCACGGCCGTGCCCCAGCTGTCGGGGATCGAGTGCAGGCGGCGGTAGGTGTTCGCGCGCGCGTTCTGCCAGGAGCCGAAGACCGCACCGATCGCGCCCCAGAGCTGCACGTGCGGGTCTTGCGGGAAGGGTTGGCCCAGTTCGTCTTGGACCTTTTCCTTGTAGCGCTCGACCAGCAGCTTCCAGCCTTCCGCGTCGATGTCGGTGTCGAGCGTGAGGTCGTTCTCTTCCTTGTAGAGCCCCAAGATTTCTTCGAAGTGGTCGTGATCGACGCCCAAGACGACGTCGCCGTACATCGAGATGAAGCGGCGGTAGCTGTCGTAAGCGAAGCGCTCGTTGCCGGTCTCGCGCGCGATCGCTATGGCGGTGTCGTCGTTCAGGCCAAGGTTCAAGACCGTGTCCATCATGCCCGGCATCGAAGCTCGACCGCCGGAGCGCACGGAGACGAGCAGCGGGGTCTTCGGGTCGCCAAACCTGCGGCCTACGGTTTTACCGACGGCGGCGAGGGCCGCTTCGACTTCAGCTTTCAGTTCGGCCGGAGAGGCGCGGTCGTTGGCGTAGTAATGGGTGCAGACTTCGGTCGTGATCGTGAAACCGGGCGGCACGGGTAGGCCGAGGTTCGCCATCTCGGCCAGGTTCGCGCCCTTGCCACCCAGCAAGTCCTTCATCTTGGCGGCACCTTCGGC
>JANLXP010000855.1:0-6029 GCA_031365165.1 Alphaproteobacteria bacterium | reverse complement strand
CGTTGGCGCTGGCTGGGTAACTGGCATGAATGGAGAGAATTGCAAAATTGAAAAATACAAAGGTCTCTTTGAAGAATATGGGGCCAGTATCGGTCCGGTATCGGCGGGCGTCGACTTTGGATACAACGACAACGGCGGTCTTATCCCCATAGCTACAACCTCGTCGGGCGTAAATGAGGGTGGTATTGGCCTCGGTTTCGGGGCGCAACTTACTCGGTTTCGGGGCGCAACTTAAAGGCAGCTGGTGTTGGTACATTCCTTTAGGGGAATGGTGATGCGCCAATTCATGGTACAAATTGCTTGGACAGCCGTGCCGTTGTTGTTGGTGGTGTCTGCTTTTTTTGGCTTCTTTTCGCTAACGCCCTGGCTTGACTGCAAGCCGTTGTCGGAACTGCAACAAGTGATTCAGGAAAGTGATCCAACTATTCAGGACACCCTAGTTCCGCCGCCGGGCACAGGGTGCTTCACAAATGGCCATGGTCACATTTCCTTTCACCGGCACGGTCTGCGTTGGGAAGAGCCAGTCAGATTCGCGCTTCACATCGCGGCAATGGCGATCCCGTTCGCACTTTTGTTTTTGACGGTGTGGCTCGGCAACCGCATGAAGCCTGGTGACGACACCGTGACGGCGGAGCACGTTGCCGTGTTCCTTGTATCGGTTGTTGTGTCAGTCGCTTCTTTGTCGCTCGTGTTGTCGGGGAATTAGCAAACACGGGGACATGATACATATTCCCCGCCGCTGTGCTGCCAATGGGCGGGCGGTTCTTCGGGCCGGAGGTTTGTTGATTGGCAGAGGGCGAAGCCTCAATTTTGGCAGATTTCTAGCGATTAATATGTAGCAACGTTTCTACAATTTGTTGACTTGGTAAGGCGGCGGTGGTAGGTTCGTGTCCATTGGAGGCCACGGGCTTGAGCATCACCACCATATCGAGCCGCGAGTTCAATCAGGACGCGGGCGGCGCCAAGAAGGCGGCGGAGAAGGGGCCGGTGATCATCACGGATCGCGGGCGGCCGGCGCATGTGCTGCTCAGCTTTGCCGACTATCAGAAGCTTGCGGGTTCGCAGCGGAGCTTGCTCGATGCCGTGGCACAGGCCGAAGACGACGACATCGAGTTCGATCCGCCGCGGATGGGCGACACGATTTTCCGCCCCGTGGATTTGGATTGACTTATCTCGTCGATACGAACGTTTGGTCCGAGTTGCGCAATCGCGGCCGGTGCGACGCGAACGTCCGCGCGTGGGGCGAGAGCTTGCCTGAGACAGCGTTTTATTTGTCCGTGGTGACCGTCATGGAACTTGAGCGCGGCGTCTTGCGCATTGAGCGGCGCGACGTAGCGCAGGGCGCCAGGCTGCGGACTTGGTTGGAGAGCCAGGTGTTGCAACCATTCGCAGAGCGGACCTTGCCCGTGACCGTTGCTATCGCACGGCGGAGCGCGGCCCTTCATGTCCCCGATCCGCGGCCTGAGGGCGATGCGCTGATCGCGGCAACCGCACTCACGCATGGGCTCATCGTCGTCACGCGCAACACAGCCGACTTCGCGCCGATGGGGGTGCAGTTGTTGAACCCGTGGTTGGCGCCAACCTCCTAAGGGCGCTCAGGCTCAACCGTCCGCCTTCGCTTGCGCTTCGGCGGATGCAGGCGGGACGCCCGCGGTCGCAGGGCTTTTTGATCCTTGTGGAGGTTGGTGTTGCGGAAGATAGTCATCCGAAAGGAGCCCCCCATGAGCGAGTCGATCCTTGAGCCTGATTTGCCGATCGTCGATCCGCATCACCACCTTTGGAATCGGCCGACGGCGATTTTGCGGAACTTGCCGCCGTCCGATCATGGGTTCATGGACATCATCCGCGAGATCCCGCGCTACCTGTTGGACGAGCTGCTTGCCGATCTGACGGCGGGGCACAACATCCGGGCGACGATCTATATGGAGTGCGGGGCGATGTACCGCGCGGATGGGCCGGAGGCGTTGAAATGCGTCGGCGAGACGGAGTTTGTGAACGGCATCGCCGCCATGACGGCGAGCGGCATCTACGGCGAGCTGCGCGCGTGCGTGGGGATCGTGGGGCACGTCGACCTTCGCCTGGGCGATGCCGCGGAAGACGTGCTGCGGTCGCATATCGCGGCGGGGCATGGGCGGTTTCGCGGAATCCGGCACTCCGCGTCCTATGACGCCGATCCGGACGTTCTGGGGCCGCTTGGTGGCCGTTATCCGGAAGGGCTCTATCGCGACGCCAAGTTCCGCGAGGGGTTCAGACATCTGCACAAGCTTGGCCTTTCGTTCGACGCCTGGCTGTTGGAGCCTCAGCTCGGCGACCTGACCGACCTCGCGCAAGCGTTTTGCGACACGACGATCGTGCTCGACCATGTCGGCACGCCGCTGGGCATCGGGCGTTACAAGGGCAAGCGCGAGGAGCGCTTCGCGATCTGGCACGAGAACATCAAAACGCTCGCTCAATGCCAGAACGTCAACGTGAAGGTCGGCGGCCTGCCGATGCCGTTCGGCGGCTGGCGCGCACGCATGGCCGGCCCCGAGGAGACGTCGGAGACGTTGGCGGCGCAGTGGAAGCCTTATGTCGAGGCTTGTATCGAGGCGTTCGGACCGACGCGTTGCATGTTTGAGAGCAACTTTCCGGTCGACCGGTTCGGGGCCACTTACACGGCGCTCTGGAACGCGTTCAAGCGGCTCGCCAAGAACTACGCGCCGGATGAGAAGACGGCGCTGTTCAGCGGCACGGCGAAGCGGGTTTACCGGGTGAACGTCAGCTAGGCTGGGCCAATCCAGCCAGCCGTGCTTCGGCGGCGGCGATCATCGCCTTGAAGCGCGGGTCGCTGCGCAACGGGTCGAGGTCTGGGTCACCTTTGGCGTGATTGAGAAAGTCGACGGCCGTGGTCGCCAGGAACGGGCCGATCAGGTCGAGCGCGAGTTCGGACTCTTTCAAGTCGATCGACGCAGCGCAGGCGAAGTTGTAGCGCATGTTCATGTTGTCGGGATCGATGAGCAGCGCGCGCGCCATCCATTCCTTTGCGCGCTCGACTTCGCCTAAGGCCGCGAGCGCGCCGACGCCGAAGCCCATCGCCGCGCCGTTGCTTTGGTCCTGCGTCAGCGCCTTTTCCGCGCGTGCGAGGGAGATCTGCGCCACGCGACGCGCGTTCGCGGCGTCGCCCTTGGCGGTGTAACAGCTGATCAACATGCCCGGCGAATTGAAGTCGGTGTCCATCAGCGCCGTCGCCTTTTCGAATTGGCGGATGGCAGCGTCCAGACGTTGTTGGCGATAGTTCAAAAAGGCGGCGGTGCGGTTGACCTCATAGGATTCGGGATCGAGTTCCAGCGCGATGGCGAGCTCCGCTGCCGACCCGGCCAAGTCGCCGTTTTCGAACAAGATGCCGGCTTTAACGCCGTGCGCTTCGGAGAGGTCGGCATCGAGCGCCAGCGCACGCTCGGCCGACGCCAGGCCGCCGTCGCCTTTGCCGTAATAATAGCGCTGCCAATTCTCGGCCAGCGCCATCAACGCCCATGCGCGCGCATAATCCGAGTCGATTTGTGTCGCGCGTGCGCACAGACGCACGATCGCCTCCTCGCGCCTGGCATCTCCGAAATTGCCGTTGATGTAGATTTGGCGCGCCATGAGATAGAGGTTGTAGGCGTCGGCACTTTCAGTGCCGCGCGTCTCGATCGCCTTCTTTTCTTCCGGCAGGAGTTTCAGTTTCAGCGCCTTGACGATGGCTTCGGATATCTCATCTTGCAGCGCGAAGATGTCGTTGAGGTCGCGATCGTAGCGTTCGGCCCAGACATGGCCGTTCGTCGCGCCGTCGATCAGCTGCGCCGTGATGCGCACGCGACCGCCCGACTTGCGCACGCTGCCCTCCAGCACATGGCTGACCTTTAGTTCGCGCGCGACTTTCGGCAAATCCACGTGCTTGCCTTTGTACATGAAAGCGCTGTTGCGCGAGACGACAGCAAGCGCCGATACTTTCGAGAGGTCCGTGATGATGTCTTCGCTGATGCCGTCGGAGAAATATTCCTGTTGCGGGTCGTCGCTCATGTTCGCAAACGGCAGGACGCAGACGGAGAGTTTGCGGGCGGCTTCCACGTTTCTATCTTCCGGTTGAGTTTGTTCGGCGGGGCGCACCGAAAATACGTGCACGGGCCGTTCGATGTTCTTGACGCTGTGCTCGCCCATATCGTCGAACAGACAGGCGATCTTGCCGTCCGCCTGATCCTTGACGACGCGCGAGAGCGCTACGCCGCCGACGGGTGCGAGCGCCTGAATCCGTGCCGCGACGTTGACGCCTTCGCCGTAGATGTCGTCGCCCTCGAGGATGACTTCGCCGAGATTGATGCCGATGCGATAGCGAAGGGGTTTGCCGTCCGCATTCTCCGTCGCCGCCTGAATCGCCAGGGCGCAATTGACCGCCGCGACGACGCTCGCGAACTCGACCAGCGCCCCGTCTCCCATCAGCTTGAACTGCCGCCCGCCGTGGCTTGTCACGTGCGGATCGAAGATCACACTGCGGTTCTGCTTCAAACGCGCCAGCGTTCCCGCCTCGTCGCGCTCCATCAGGCCGCTGTAGCCCACGACATCCGCGGAAAATATGACCGTCAGTTTGCGTTGCATCAGCCGGCAGCCGCTAGCCGCGTTTCGGCGGCGGCGATCATCGCCTTGAAGCGCGGGTCGTCGCGTAGTGAGTCGAGATCCGGATCGACCTTGGCGTGATTGAGGAAATCGACCGTCGTCGTCGCGAAAAAGGGACCGATCAGTTCGAGCGCGGAGTCTGTCTCCTTTAAATCGCGAGCTGCGGCGCAAGCAAAGTTAAACCGCATATTCATATTGCCGGGATCGATCAGAAGGGCGCGCGCCATCCATTCCTTGGCGCGTTCAACCTGCCCGAGGGTCGCGAGAGCGTTGACGCCGAAACCCATCGCGGCACCGTTGCTTTGATCCTGCGCTACCGTCTTTTCAACGCGAGCAAGCGAAATTTGCGCCGCACGCCGGGCAGCTTCGGAATTTCCGGCGGCGGCGTAACAGCCGATCAACATGCCCGGCGAATGGAAATCGGTTTCCATCAGCGCCGCCGCCTTTTCGAAAAAGCGAGTGGCGTTTTCAAGCTGGCGCTGTTTGTAGCTCAAATAGGCGGCCACCCTGTTGACCTCGTGAGACTCCTGATCCAGACGAAGGGCGGCCGCGAGTTCCGAGGATGCCTCGTCCGGCCGACCGTCTTCGAACGAGATCAGCGCCTTTACGGCATGGGCCTCGGCCAAATTGGAATCGAGCGCCAGCGCCCGGTTTACCGACGCCAAACCGCCGTCGCCCTTTGCACCAAAGAGGTAGCGCTGCATATTCTGAGAAAGAGCCATGAGCGACCACGCGCGGGCATAGCCGGGATCGATTTCTGCGGCGCGACTGCATAGACGAATGATTGCTTCTTCCCGCCTGGCGTCACCCCAATTGCCGGTGATGTAGTACTGGCGCGCCATGAGATAGAGATTATAAGCGTCGGCGTTGTCAGTGCCGCGCTTCTCGATCGCCTTTTTCTCTTCCGGCAGCAGCTTGAGCTTCAGCGCCTTGACGATCGCTTCCGAGATTTCGTCCTGCAGCGCGAAGATATCGCTGAGGTCGCGGTCGTAACGCTCCGCCCACACATGCTCGCCCGAAGCGCCGTCGATCAGCTGTGCGGTGATGCGCAGGCGCCCGCCCGCCTTGCGTACGCTGCCTTCCAGAATGTGGCTCACCTTTAGTTGCCGTGCGATCTGCGGCACGTCCACGCTCTTGCCCTTGAACTGGAAGGAGGTGTTGCGCGCCGTAACGCCGAGCGCCGAGACTTTGCTGAGGTCGGTGATGATGTCTTCTGAGATACCGTCGCTGAAATACTCTTGCTGCGGGTCGTCGCTCATGTTGGCGAACGGCAAGACGCAGACGGAAAGTTTGCGAGGTGATTCCACTTTTTGACTTTCTGATTGGGCAGCCGACACTTTGAACACATGCACCGGCCGCTCGATGTTTTTGACCGAATGCTCGCCCATGTCCTCGAA
>JANLXP010000827.1:0-1241 GCA_031365165.1 Alphaproteobacteria bacterium | reverse complement strand
CCTTGCCGAACTTGCCGGTGTAGATGCCGTGGCCCCCATCAACACCGGCGTCGCGCAAACCGTGAACGAAGGCCAAAACTGGAGCACCCAGGTCACGGGCACGACGCCCGACTACTTCCACATCCGCAACTGGAAGTTTGAAACAGGCGAACCGTACGACGATGTGGCCGAGCGCTCGGCCGCCGCCGTCGCCGTGATCGGCGAGACGGTTGCGACAAATCTCTTTCCCGAAGGCGAAGATCCGGTTGGCAAGACGATCCGCATCAGAAACATCCCCTTCACAGTCGTGGGCCTGCTGGCTAAGCAGGGGCAGAGTCTGCAGGGCCAAGACCAAGACGACGTCATCATCGTACCGTTCTCAACCGCACAGCGCCGCCTGTTCGGCTCCGCCTTCCCAGGATCCGTGCGCACCATGTTCGTGCAGGGCGCCACGCCGGAGATCATGAAGAATCTGGAACAGCAAATGCGTGACGTGCTGCGCGACCGCCATCACCTGACCGAAGAGGCCGACGACGACTTCTCGATCCGCGATCTGACCGCGATCGCCGAAAGCGTCGCCTCGGCCACCCGCGCGATCTCGCTCTTGCTGGGCTCGATCGCCGCCATCAGCTTGCTCGTCGGCGGTATCGGGATCATGAACATCATGCTCGTCACCGTGACGGAGCGCACCCGCGAGATTGGCGTCCGCAAAGCGGTCGGCGCCCGCGAGCGCGATATCCTGCTCCAATTCCTAATCGAAGCGGTGATCCTTTCCCTCGGCGGCGGCCTGATCGGCGTCCTCATTGGCACCGGCCTCTCGATCGTCACCGGCCGCGCCCTGGACCTGCCGACCGAAGTCAGCCTGTTCTCCGTCACCCTGGCCTTCACGGTTGCAGCAGCCATCGGCGTCTTCTTCGGCTTCTACCCCGCACGGCAAGCAGCCAGACTTCAACCGATCGAGGCGTTGCGGTATCAGTAGGGATGCCCCGCTATCCCGACGATCTCATCAAACGCATCCTCACCACCGTGAAGACCATCGCGGTTGTCGGGGTCTCAGCGAACCCGGCCCGAGACAGCCACGAGGTCATGGGCTACCTGCATGCGAAGGGCTACCGCTGCATTCCCGTCAATCCGGGGCTCGCTGGTCAAACCTTGCTTGGGGAAAAAGTCTACGCGGACCTCGCCTCGATCTCCGAGAAAGTCGACATGGTCGACGTGTTCCGCAACTCGGAAGCGGCGGGCGGCGTATGCGACGAAGCGGT
>JANLXP010000778.1:0-3323 GCA_031365165.1 Alphaproteobacteria bacterium | reverse complement strand
GTGCGCTGGACGCTGTTTGCGCTTCTGAATGCCGAGGAGCTTGGCGTCACACAGAAGAACGCAGATCAGATGGTGAAGTCGACCAACCCGGAGATCCGGCGCCTGTTGGGTGCTGAAGGTGCGTTCGGCGAGTCGATTGGGCTGACCAAGGATTGGATCGTGCGCATCGTGAAGGGCACCGGCAACTACGGCGAAATCTTCGAACGCAACGTGGGGCAGGGATCGCCGCTGAAGATTAAGCGCGGCATGAACGCGCTGTGGAACAAGGGCGGCCTGCACTACGCGCCGCCGGTGCGATGAGCACGTGCTCTTAAACAAAGAAACCGATGCCTCGCGCTAATGACATCTCCTGGTGGCGGACGCGACGGGCGCGGGATATTGCGTTTCAGGTTTTGCTTGTCGTCGGCGTGTTGGCACTTGCCGCCGTTCTGACTGCGAACGCCATCGCGACCATTCACCGGCAGAATATTGCGACCGGCTTCGGGTTTTTGAACAACACGGCCGGGTTCGACATCGTTCAAACGTTGATCCCCTATGACGAGACGTCGACGTATGCGCGCGTGCTGCTCGTCGGTATCCTCAACACGTTGTTGGTTGCCTCGATCGGCGTCGTTTTCGCGACGTTGCTCGGGTTCGTGATCGGGATCGGGCAGCTGTCATCGAATTGGCTCGTGGCAAAGCTGTGCCGCGCCTATGTCGAGATCGTGCGCAACGTGCCGCTCCTGCTGCAGTTGTTTGTTTGGTACTTCGCTGTGCTGCGCACACTGCCGCATCCTCGGGACAGTTGGGGCGTGGGCGATGCGGTTTTTCTGAACAATCGCGGACTCTATTTGCCCGGACCGCAAGCGGAGGCCGGATTCTGGCTGGTGCTATTGGCGTTCGCAGGCGGGGTGATCAGTGCGTTTTGGGTGTCGGCGCGCGCCAAGCGCATGCGTGAGGCGACCGGGGTAATAACGCCGGTGTTTCCGCTTGTACTTGCCCTGATCGTTGTGCCGCCCGCCATCGCGAGCGCGATCGCCGGGTTTCCGCTCTCGTTTTCGTGGCCGGCGCTTAGCGGGCTGAATTTCGAAGGCGGGACCGTTGTCCTGCCTGAGTTGATGGCGCTGATCATTGCGCTCGCCACCTACACGGCGAGCTACATCGGCGAGATCGTGCGCGGCGGCATCCAAGGCGTCGCGAAGGGACAGATGGAAGCGTCGCAGGCGATGGGGCTCAAGCGCGGGCAGACGTTGCGCCTGGTGATCGTGCCGCAAGCGATGCGCCAAATCATTCCGCCGCTGACGAGCCAGTATTTGAATCTGACCAAGAACTCGTCATTGGCGGTGGCGATCGCCTATCCCGATTTGGTGTCCGTGTTCGCCGGCACGAGCTTGAGCCAAACAGGTCAGGCGATCGAGATTATCGCAATCACGATGGCCGTCTACTTGACGATCAGCCTGCTCACGAGCGCCTTCATGAACTGGTACAACGCGCGCGTCGCGCTGACGGAGCGGTGATGGGAGAGCAACGCCGTCCACCGCGCGTCGTGTTGCCGGGGCCCGTCGCGTGGCTGCGGGACAACCTGTTTTCAACACCGCTCAATGCGTTGCTTACGCTTGTGGCGCTGTTCCTTGTCTATTGGATTGTCGTGCCGTTCGTTCAGTGGGCCATTATCGATGCCACTTGGACCGGCACGACGCGCGACGCCTGTTTGGCGCACGAAAACGGCGCGTGCTGGCCGTTCATTATTCAGCGCGTCGATCAATTCATCTATGGCTTTTACGATGTTGGCGCTCGCTGGCGGGTCGATCTGACGCTTCTCGGGCTTGCTGCCGGGTTGCTCTGGCTCACGTTGCCAGGGTTGCCTGCAAAGCGAAGCGTCGGTGTTGCGATGCTGACCTTGTTTCCGGTCTTGGCGTTCGTGCTGCTCGTTGGCGGGTTCGGGCTGGAGCGCATTCCGACGGAGCGGTGGGGTGGCTTGATCATCACGCTGGTCGTTTCGGTAACGGGCATCGTCGCTTCGTTGCCGCTTGGTATTTTGCTAGCGCTGGGACGGCGGTCGGCGTTGCCGGTGGTGAAGGGGTTGAGCGTCGCGTTCATCGAGTTCTGGCGCGGCGTGCCGTTGATCACAGTGCTATTCATGGCGGCGAATATGTTGCCGCTGTTCTTAGGCCTCTCGGTGAACAAGTTGCTCGCCGCGTTGATCGCGGTCGCGCTGTTCTCGTCCGCTTATATGGCCGAGGTGATCCGCGGCGGCTTGCAGGCGATTCCGAAGGGCCAGTACGAGGCTGCGGCGGCCGTGGGCCTCGGCTATTGGCGGTCGATGGCGTTCATTATCTTGCCGCAAGCGCTTCGGCTGTCGTTGCCGAACATCGTCGGGAATTTTATCGGTTTGTTGAAAGACACGTCGTTGGTATCGATCATCGGGTTCTTCGACCTGCTTGGTATCGCGCAAGTGGGAACGTCGGATGCGAACTGGGCGACACCGAACACCGCGCTGACGGGGTATGTGTTCGTCGGCGCGGTCTATTGGGCGATGTGCTTCTCGATGTCGCGCTATTCGAAGAACTTGGAGGGCGTCTTGGCGTCAGGGGAAAAGCGGTGAGCGGCAGCGGGGCGAATGCGGTCGACATTCAAGGCTTGAACAAGTGGTTCAAGAACTTCCATGTGTTGAAGGACATCAACCTGACCGTCGCGCAGAGCGAGCGTGTGGTGATTTGCGGGCCGTCGGGCTCGGGCAAGTCGACGTTGATCCGTTGCATCAATGCGCTGGAGCCGCATCAGGAAGGCAAGATCATCGTCGAGGGTGTGCAGCTCAGCGAAGAGGTGGGGCAGGTCGAAGCGGTGCGCGCGAACGTCGGTATGGTGTTTCAGCAGTTCAATCTGTTCCCGCATTTGACCGCGCTCGAAAACTGCACGCTGGCGCCGATGTGGGTGAAGAAGATGCCGAAGGCGAAGGCCGAGGCGCTTGCCATGCAGTATCTCGAGCGCGTGCATATTCCGGAGCAAGCGAACAAGTATCCGGGTCAGCTTTCGGGTGGTCAGCAGCAGCGCGTGGCGATCGCACGGGCGCTGACGATGGAGCCGCGCATCATGTTGTTCGACGAACCGACCAGCGCGCTTGACCCCGAGATGATCAAGGAAGTGCTGGAAACGATGGTCGAGCTGGCGGAGACCGGCATGACGATGCTGGTCGTCACGCACGAGATGAGCTTTGCGCGCACGGTCGCGAACCGCATCGTTTTCATGGATCACGGCGAGATCGTCGAGATCGCACCGCCGTCCGAGTTTTTCACGAACCCGAAAAGCGAGCGGACGAAAGAGTTCCTGGATCAGATTTTGAG
>JANLXP010000761.1:0-1276 GCA_031365165.1 Alphaproteobacteria bacterium | reverse complement strand
CTCGGGTCGTTCACCAGCCTCCCACCTGCGCTCCGGTGATGGGAGCTTCGGTGGGCTTAAGCCCGCCCTGGACGGATTTCTGGATGGCGAAGAAGGACAAGGGCTCGGACGCTCCTGCGGACGAGCCGGATCTCGGATTGGGCAGCACCGGCGGGGGCAAAAAAACCACCGCGCCGAAAGCGCACGCCGACGAAGGTAAGCCTCATACGCCATACCGGGTGCTCGCCCGGAAGTATCGCCCGCAAACGTTCGAGGACGCTTTCATCGGGCAAGCGGCCATGGTGCGCACGCTCGCCAACGCATTCGCAGCGGGACGGATAGCTCACGCGTTTATGCTGACTGGCGTCCGCGGCGTAGGAAAGACGACGACTGCGCGCATTATCGCGAAGGCGTTGAATTGCATTGGTCCGGACGGCAAGCGGACGGAGCCGACGGTCAAGCCTTGCGGGGAATGTGAGCCGTGCCGCTCGATTGCAGAGTCACGCAATGTCGACGTTTATGAGATGGACGCGGCGTCGCGTACGGGCATCGACGACATCCGCGAAATCGTGGAGGGCGTGCGCTATGCGCCGGCCGAGGCGCGCTTCAAGGTCTACATCATCGACGAAGTTCATATGCTGTCGAAGCAGGCGTTCAACGGTCTGCTCAAGACGTTGGAAGAGCCACCGCCGCATGTGAAGTTCATTTTCGCGACGACGGAAATCCGGAAAGTGCCGATCACGGTGCTGTCGCGGTGTCAGCGGTTCGACTTGAAGCGCGTACCGTCCGAGGAATTGGCCGCGCATCTGGCGTTTGTGTGCAAATCGGAAGACCAGCCGGCTGATGCTGGGGCCTTGGCGCTCATGGCACGTGCGGCGGAGGGTTCGGCGCGCGATGCGCTGTCGCTGCTCGATCAGGCATTTGCTCACGCGGGTGGCGCCACGATCGAAGAAGAAGCCGTTCGCACGATGCTGGGTCTTGCCGATCGCGGGCGAGGGCTTGAGCTTTTTGGAATGTTGATGCGCGGCGCGATTGGCGATGCGTTGGCCGAGTTTCGCGCGCAGTACGATTCGGGTGCCGATCCGCTCGCCGTGCTGCAGGACCTCGCGCAGATTTGTCATGAGGTGACGCGGACGAAGGTCGTCGGTGGCGCGTCGAGCGGCGGTGTGACGGCAGAAGAGGCCAAGCGGCTTAAGGAGCTTGCGGAGAAACTGACCGTGCCGCAGCTTGCGCGCACTTGGCAGTTGATGTTGAAGGCGCTTGCCGAAGTACAGGCTGCACCCGATGCGGCGGCGGC
>JANLXP010000755.1:0-1777 GCA_031365165.1 Alphaproteobacteria bacterium | reverse complement strand
TGATTTTGCATGGATTTTTGCACCTTCTTGGCTTCGACCATAACCAACCTCGCGCTGCTCGCTTGATGGAGGGGCTCGAAATCGCCATCTTGGCCCGCATGGGCATCCCCAATCCGTATTTGATCGAGACGAAGACGCGTGCCTGACCCACAACCGGGTGCGCCTTCGGCCGAGCACAGCCCGGACACCACAAAGCCGTCATCGTGGCCACAGGCGTTTGTAAGCGCCGTGCGCAAGCTCGTCGGCGTCAAGCAAGACGCGACGAAGCTTCGCGAGAGCTTGGAAGAGGTCATCGAAGAGAGCGATGCCGCGAACCGGCCGCTCGCGCGCGAAGAGCGCTCGATGATGCTCAACATCTTGAACTTCGGCGAACTCAAAGTCGTCGACGTGATGGTCCCGCGCGCCGACATCATAGCGGTCGCGGAGGACACGCCGCTTCCCGAACTCGTCAAGATCTTCCGCGATGCGCAGCATTCGCGCATGCCGATCTATCGCGACACGCTCGATAACCCGGTCGGCATGGTGCACATCAAAGAGCTGATCGGGCTTGCAATCCCTGAGGGTGAGGGCGCCATTCATCCGAAGACGATCCAGGACGTCCGGCGCGACGTGCTGTTCGTGCCGCCCTCAATGCCGGTCGTGAATTTGCTGGTGAAAATGCAGTCGACGCGCGTGCATATGGCGCTCGTCATCGACGAGTACGGCGGCACCGACGGCCTCGTTTCGATCGAGGATTTGGTCGAGCAGATCGTGGGCGATATCGAAGACGAGCACGATACCGACGAGACGAAGATGATCGCGCCCAGGGGCACCGGCGAATTCGATGCGAGTGCGCGCGCCGATCTTGAAGAAGTCGAGAAGGTCGTCGGCTTCCCGCTCGTCGACGAAGAAGAGGCGGAAGAAATCGACACGTTGGCGGGGCTCGTATTCTCGCTCGTCGGGCGCGTGCCGCAGCGTGGCGAGATCGTCATTCATCCGGCCGGCGTCGAGTTCGAAGTGCTCGATGCCGATCCACGCCGGCTGAAGCGTCTGCGCGTGCGTGTGACCAAGCCGAAGGACGATGCGCCGGCGGAGCCTGATACGTCGGACAGCGACGCCTCCCGCAAGCCGATGGCCGCGGTGAATGGCTGAATCGATCGCCGATCGCTTCGCAAAACTTGACCTGTTGGGACGCATTGAAGGCGCGGCTGCGTGGTTTCGCTCTCGCGTGGGGCGCGGGCGCCTACTGATCGCGGCGGGCCTCGGCGCGGCTTCAGCGCTCGCCTACGCACCGTTCTATGTCTGGCCTCTATTGCTGCTGACGTTTCCAGCACTCGTTTGGATAATCGACGGCGCCGCCAGTGCGCGCCGGCCCTGGGTTGCGGCAGCTTTGTCAGGGTGGGCTTTCGGGTTCGGGTATTTTCTCACCGGACTGCACTGGATCGGATTTGCCTTTGTTGTCGATTCCGACAAGCACGCGTGGCTCCTGCCTTTTGTGGCGGTGTTCTTCCCCGGCGGGCTCGCGTTGTTCTTTGCGCTGGCGGCCGGCGTCGCGCGCTTGCGTTGGGCGGGATGGGCGCGTGTATTCGTACTCGCGTCGACGCTTGCCGCTGTCGAATGGTTGCGCGGCCATATTTTGACGGGCTTCCCGTGGAATCTGCCGGGTTACGCATGGTCAGGCACCGACGCGATGTTTCAGGCGGCGTCGCTGTTCGGCATTTATGGCTTGAGTTTGCTGACCCTGATCGCGGCGCTCGCGCCGGCCGCGCTCGTTGAACCGGGCGGCCGGCGTTCGAAC
>JANLXP010000736.1:0-1983 GCA_031365165.1 Alphaproteobacteria bacterium | reverse complement strand
GGCCGCACCGTCACGCGCTTCAAAGTGGGGCCGATGTCGGGCGCTGAGGGCTTTGACGGTCAACGCGCCTGGTTCCAAGACACCGCGGGCATCGTCACCGTACCTGAGGGCGGTGATCGGCCAGCGCAAACGGCCTCGCAGCAATATCGCAGCGCACTCGCCTATTGGTATCCCGCGCGAAGTCCGCCAGCGCAGGTCGCGTTTCGCGTCCAACTGTTCCGGGGATGCATCAAAGAAGCGCTCGAGATCGCACCCAAAGGCGGCCTGCCGTTCGAGCTCTGGTTCGACGCTCAGACGAAAATGCTCGATCGCGTGATCGAGGTCGGCGCCACCGAAACGCGTACGACGATGTATGAGGACTACCGCTCCATCGGCGGTCTGTTGATCGCCCACCGCATTCGGACCTCGAACGCTGCCGCAGCCTTCGGGACGGAGCGTGTGGTGACGAAGGTGGAGCAGAATCCCACCTTCGCGGATGCGGACTTCGCGATCCCGCCGCCGCCGAAGCCGGACTTCGCGTTCCAAGGCCGCGCGCGCGAATCCACGCTGCCGTTCCGCCTCGTGAACAATCACGTCTACGTCGACGTCAAACTGAACGGCCGTGCGTTCGCCCTGCTCGTCGACACCGGCGCCTCGAACGTGATCACGCCGACGGTCGCCCGGACCCTGGGCCTGCGCCCGGTGGGTGACGCGCGCGTCTGGGGCGCGGGCGAATTCAGCGAGGCGGCGGCCTTCGCGCGCGTGAACGCCATGACGCTGGGGCAGGTACGCTTTCGCGATCAACTCTTCGCCGTCGTTCCGTTGGAGAAACTCAGCGAAATCGAAGGCGTGCCGTTCCACGGCATGATCGGCTACGAACTGTTCAAGCGCCTGGTCGCCAAGATCGACTACGAAGCGCGAACGCTCACGCTCACCGACCCAACCCTCTGGCGCGCCGACGGTGCGGGCATCGCCGTACCGTTCGTGTTCAACGGCACCGTGCCCGAAGTCGAAGGCGCCATCGACGGCATCCCAGGCTCGTTCGATGTGGACACAGGTTCGCGCACATCGATCGGCCTCTATTCACCGTTCGTGTTGCGCCATGGGTTGCGCGGGCGCTTCAGCCCGACCATCGAAACCGTCACCGGCTGGGGCTTGGGCGGCCCGTCGCGCGGCACCGTCGCGCGCGTGAGGCGTATGCGCGTAGGTTCAATCGCGCTTGCCGATGTCGTCGTCGACATGTCGCTTCAAACGCAAGGCGCGCTCTCGTATTCCGCACCTGCGGGCAGCATCGGTAGCGGCCTTCTTAAACGCTTCGCCGTGACGTTCGATTATCAGCGCCAGCGCATTCACCTCGCACCAAACGCACATGTGAACGAGCGCGACGCGTATGACCGCTCCGGACTGTGGATCAACCAAGCCCGCCAAGGTTTCAAGATTGTAGCAATCGTGGAACGTTCGCCGGCGGCAACCGCGGGACTACAGGAAGGCGACACGATAACTGCCATAGAAGGCATATCTGCCACCGCTGTGTCGTTAGGGAACCTACGCGATCGTTTGCGCGATTCCGCGCCCGGCACAGACATCAAGCTCACCATTGTGCGCGAACGTCGCACACGCGTCGTCGCCTTGCGGTTGCGCGACCTCATCTAGGGCTCACGTCCGCGATGTTTCTCCCCAAGCGCACCTCGTGCGCGGGTTGTTTTTGGACTGATGAGTCGTGTGCGCGTGGTCACGATTGAACAAAATGTTCCCGCAAGTGTGATACCGTCGGAATTGTCAGGAACCGTTCATATGACGTAATCATTGTGACAAGTGCGGCCGGAATTTGGGGACAGTAAGGGGTCGCACCAATTGGGTAGGGGTTATGAAAAATCCAGTCGATTTGCATATCGGTCAACGCGTGCGTCATCGTCGTTGGCTGACAGGAATGACTCAACAGAACTTGGCGGAGGCCATCGGCATCCGCTTTCAACAGGTCCAAAAATACGAAAGCGGCGCCAA
>JANLXP010000708.1:0-4745 GCA_031365165.1 Alphaproteobacteria bacterium | reverse complement strand
TGCTTCGGCGGGAAATCGCAACGCCTAACGAGCAAAAAAGCGCACGACCGAAGCGGGCGACGGAACCCAAGGAAGTATTGCGCGTTCTGTAGAATGCCTCAGCACGCCTTGAGGGCAGGAGGAATTCATGAAACCGCTTCTCGTTCCGATTGCCGTCGTGCTGGCTCTAATTGTCCCGGGCGCAATGGCAAAGCCGCAAACGCCGGCCGCCATGGTCCCGAGTTCGAACGCTGCCTTCGAACTCAAAACGGCGATGCGAAAATTGTGGGAAGAGCACATCACATACACCCGCAACTACATCATAAGCGCTTTAGCCGATCTGCCCGACGGCGATGCCGTCGCAAAGCGCTTGCTAAAAAACCAAGACGATATTGGTAATGCGATCAAGCCGTACTACGGCGACGACGCGGGAAAAAAGCTCACGTCTCTGTTGAAGGACCACATCACGATCGCAACGGAAGTGGTCAAGGCCGCAAAAGCTGGCGACAGCATCGCCTTGGCTGCAACACAGAAAAAATGGTCCGCCAACGGCAAAGACATCGCCGCGTTCTTGAGCAGCGCCAACCCGAACTGGCCGAAGGCCAATCTTGAAGCGATGCTGCAACGCCATCTCGACCTCACGTCTGGCGAAGTTGTCAGCAGGCTTCACAGGGATTGGGACGCAGACGTTCATTCCTACGATGAAGGCCACGCACATATGTTGATGTTCGCCGATATCCTCAGCGAGGGTGTTGTGAAACAATTTCCCAAAAAATTCTAAAGCTGCTCTGAGCGCATTGAATATGAAAGGTCACGGGCGGCACCGCAGGAACGTCATTGTTCTTGATGTAAATTATGAAAACGAAACCGGCGCGACGGGCTAAAAAGAACCCTACAATCTTCGTCATGGGCAAATTCAACGCGTCCGATCGCTGGTTTTTGGCTCTGCTCAAGCAGGTGGGCGTCGATCTGTTCGTCGATGTGCGGTCGCTCTCGGGCTCGGAGACGAATCCTCAGCTTAACGCCGATGCTCTTCCTGACCGCTCGATGGTGGGAATACCGGCATCTGCTGGCTCTTGGCGGGCTGCGGCACCGGAAAAGGTAGCGCCGCCGTCACCGAATGCATGCTGGCACGTCACTGACTTCCGAAACTATGCCGATTACGCGGAAACGAACGCTTCCAAACCGGATTGAATGAGCTGCGATCGCTCTCTCGCGACAATTGCTGTGCGATCATGAGCGCTGAAGCTGTGTGGTGGCGCTGCCACCGCCGCATCATTGCCGACTATCTGTTGGCTCAAGGAGTTCCGGCCATGCAGATCAAGGGGCGCGACAAGATTGATCCTGCGAATTTGACGTCTGGCACGCGCGTGCTTCCGAATGGAACGCTTGTATATCCAACCGTGGAGGAAGAAGAGGTCGAAACGTAGGATACTCGGGCTCTGGCTCACACACATCGCGCATCGAGGTTGCCGAGTCTGCGACGATTAGCCGGGACGACCGCTGAAGTGTGCACAGACAAAATGCTGGCGAACGATCAATTGATCACCTCCTCGAACATTATCGGAGCATGTTTGCCAAAGTGCCGAGTCGCGTAGGCGTTGGGCGCATCGAATGGAATCGTTGACCCGAACTTCTTCGAGGCCAATATGCAGCACATCGAGCAACTATCAGTCTGGTGGGGACGCGCGGTCGCTTTCACATTCGTGCTGGGCTTCGGCGTTCTGATTTTACTGACGTTTAAGGCTTATCAGAACGCGCCGCCCGTTCCCGGCCGGACGATCGACACCGCCGGCGCCGTCGTCTTCACCGGCGACGAGGTCCGTGCCGGACAAGAAGTCTTTCTGAAATACGGTCTGATGGACAACGGCACAATCTGGGGTCACGGCGCTTATCTTGGACCGGACTTCGGCGCCGCCGTGCTTCACGACTGGGCGCTCGATCTCGCCGGCCGCGGTGCCAAAGCGCGCTTCGCCAAGGACTACAGCGCGCTCTCTGACTTCGAACGCGCCGTCGTGGATGGCGAAGTCGCAAGCTTGTTGAAGACGAACCGCTACGATGCGGCAACCGACACGCTCACGCTTTTGCCGGCGGGGGCGGAAACGTTCGCGAATGAAATTGCGCTCTGGAAAACCTATTTTGAAAAGCCCGAGAACAACGGCGGTCTATCGGCCAATCTGATTTCCGATCCGCAAGAACTCCACAACCTCACCGCGTTCTTCACCTGGGCTGCGTGGGCATCCGTGGCGCAACGTCCCGAAACGACTCATTCCTACACCAACAATTTTCCCTACGACACTCTCGCCGGCAATCATCCCACAAGCGGCGCACTTCTGTGGACGGCGATCAGTTTCATCTTCCTGCTTGGCGGCATCGCCATCGTCCTGCTGGCCTTCGGAAAATTCGACTATTTGGGCTGGCACGGCGCGCCGACGCCCGTCGAGAAATGGATCTTGAGCGATGCGCAAAAGGCGACGCTCAAATACATGGCCGTGGCCTCGATCTTGCTGCTGGGTCAAACCTTCTTCGGTGCGGGCGTCGCACACTACCGCGCCGACCCCGGCACGTTTTACGGTTTCGATCTGGCCGCGTATTTCCCAAGCAATCTCTTGCGCACCTGGCATTTGCAGTCGGCGATCTTCTGGATCGCAACCTCTTACGTCGCGGGCGCGTTGTTCGTCGCCGAATTGTTGGGCCGCGCGAGCCCGCCGCGGCAAGCGCTTGGAATCCATCTGCTGTTCGGTGCTGTCGCCATTGTCATCGCCGGCAGCATGCTCGGCGAATGGGTCGGCATCCTGCAATGGCTGCCCACGACCTGGTTCTGGTTCGGCAATCAGGGCTGGGAATTCTTGGAGCTTGGCCGCTTCTGGCAGGTTCTACTCGCCGTAGGACTCCTGTTCTGGTTCTTCTTGATTTGGCGGGCGAGCGCGCCGGCGCGGCGCGACCCAGAACGGCGCGGCTTCGCCAATTTCTTTCTGATAGCAGCCTTTGCCATACCGCTGTTCTACCTGCCCGCGCTCTTCTTCGGGCCGCAAACGAACTATACCATCGTCGACGCCTGGCGGTTCTGGATCATCCACCTGTGGGTCGAGGGCTTCTTCGAATTCTTCGTCACCGTAATCGTGGCCATCATCTTTTTTCAAATGGGCTTGGTCAAAAGGATCGCGGCCCTGCGCACAATCTATCTCGACGCCATCCTCTATTTCGGCGGCGGCCTGATCGGCACCGGCCATCACTGGTACTGGACCGGACAGACCGAGATGAACATGGCGCTCTCCGCCGCGTTCTCCGCGCTCGAAGTCGTGCCGCTGACGCTCATCACGCTCGATGCCTGGGACTTCGTCAAACTCACGCGCGGCAGCGACAGCATCGTCGAGCGCCACCGCTGGACGTTCTACTTCCTGATGGCGGTGGGGTTCTGGAATTTTTTGGGTGCCGGCGTCTTCGGTTTTCTCATCAACACGCCGATCGTCAACTATTACGAAGTGGGCACGATCCTCACGCCCAACCACGGCCACGCAGCGATGATGGGTGTGTTCGGCATGCTTGGCGCTGGGTTGATCGTGTTCGTGCTGCGCGAAGTCGTCGATGACATTGTCTGGCCGAAGCTCGCGCGCCTGGTGCGCGTTGCTTTTTGGGGCTTGAACATCGGCCTCGCGATGATGGTCTTCATGAGCCTGTTCCCGGGCGGCATCATGCAGGTCCTCGACGTGATCGAGAACGGTTATTGGCACGCGCGCAGCCTCGCCTACACCGCAACGCCTCTAGCGCGTACCCTTGAGTGGCTGCGCATGCCGGGCGACCTCGTGTTCATGTTCCTGGGCGCGTTGCCTCTGGCACTCGCGACGGTCTGGGGTTATTTCTCGACCTGGAAGAAATCGGCGACGCGCACGATTCCTGGCGACGACAAGATGATCCCGCCGGTGCGGGCGCTCGCAGGCAAGTGAAGCGAGGAGAACGGTGGTCGCGCAAGGGCGAGGCCAAAGGCGAAGGCGTCTCGCCGGAATTGTTTCACCGCGCCGCACTCGCAACGCTGGGATGAAATTTGCCGCGTCACCGGTCTGCCGCAACGCGTGAGTTTCGTAGGCTCGCGCACGGTTTCGGTTTGAGCGACGGAGGCGTACTGCCAGAATGGGCAACAGAGCGGGTGCGCTCGTCGCCGCCCGGCCCGACGCCGCTACTGACCAGGAAAAGTAAGCTATCGCCGAATTCGGAGCGTCCCGACCCCGATCCCGCAAAGCCCGCCCATGCCCACCCTCACCGACCTCTCCGAAGTCTCGATCTGTAACCTCGCGCTCCAAGACGTCGGCCGTGGCCTCGCCATCACCACGCTCGACGAGAATTCGCAAGCCGCGCGCGTGTGCCGCCTGCGCTATCCCTTCGCGCGCGACACGTGTTTGCGCGCCTATGATTGGAACTTCGCAGCCTGGCGCGCGAGCCTGCCCGCGTTGGCGGCGGCGCCGGCGTTTGGGTTCGCGAACGCGTATCAGCTGCCGCCCGATTGCCTGTTCGTGCGCGAGGTGGGGGAGGCGAGGGCTGCGCCTTTGCGGTGGAAGCAGGCCGGCTGCTTACGAACGAAGGCGCGCCCGTGAACCTCACCTACACGCGTGCGGTCACGAACCCGGCCGAGTTCGACCCGCTGTTCGCCGAAACGCTCGCCGCCCGCATCGCCGCCGAGATCGCCGTGTCGCTGATCGGGAGCTTGGGCAAGGCGCAAGCGCTGTGGCAGGTGTATCAGCGGAAGCTCGCCGAAGCGCGGCGGCGGG
>JANLXP010000695.1:0-4702 GCA_031365165.1 Alphaproteobacteria bacterium | reverse complement strand
GAAGAAGAGCGACAGTCCGCTGACCGAGCGCGAAGGCGAGTGTCTGCAACTCGTGGCGCAAGGCAAGACGGACTCCGAGATCGGTACGATCTTGAAGATCAGCCCGCGCACGGTTCGCTTCCATGTCGGTAACGCCAAGCTGAAACTCGGCGTTACCACAAGAATTCAAGCGATCGCAAAGCAGCTCGGCGCCGCTTAGAAGTTCGTACGAATACCGGCGTACGCGCCGATGCCAGGGGAACGATAGCTAAACACTTCCTCATAGCGCTCGTCCGTCAGATTCTCGACGCGTCCGAACAACTGCACGTTCTCAGTCAAGTCGTAGCTCGCATTGACGTTCACGAGCGTGAACGCGCCCAACGTCACGATTGGCGGCGTGACCAACGTGAACGCGTTGTCGAGTTGCTCCCCGTTGTAGCGGACCGTCACGGTGATGGAACCCTTGTCGCCAATCCGCCGCGTGACGTCGAGCGATGCGATGTGCGGTGCGCGGCGAACCTCTTCCGGTCCGTTCTCGATCGCGTCGAGATAGGTGTACTGCGCATCGATCGTCCAATCTTCGTCGAGCGTCGCCTGCAGCGTTAGCTCCACACCTTGGCGCGTGCTCGTCGTCGTGCGGTTTCCGGCAGTGAAAGGAAACACGCTAAAGTCCGTGAAGATTTCGTCCTTGAGCCGCGCGCTGAAGTAGGTCGCGGTGACACGTACGTCGCCGCCGGCGAACGTTTGATCGATGCCTGCATCCCAACCTTTGGATTTTTCCGGCTTCAGGTTCGGGTTGCCAACGAAGCTCGACGGGTCGAAGCCGTAAAGCTCCGTGTACGTAGGATTCTTGATGCCCGTTCCAGCCGTCGCGCGCAAACGCGTCGTGTCGGTCAGCCGGTAGCTCGCCTGTACGCGATACGTGTCGGCGTCCTTGAACCGATCGTTGCTGTCGTGCCTAAACGCGACGCCACCATCGAACGCGCCGAGCGAGACGTCATACGCGCCGACAAACCCGGTCGAATCCGTGTCGCCGGTTGCGAGGATGAAGAAAGCGGGCACCGCATTCGAGAAGGTCTCCCACCGCCAGTCGATCGCGCCCGTGAGTTTGTGTTGCGCAGCACCCGTATCGAACGTGAACGCGGAGACAAGGCTCAGCTTCGAACGGTCGCCTTCGCTAGCCGATGGCAACGACCCGAAATTGTCGCGCGCCACATCCGCGAACGCGTACCTCAGCCGCGTCAGCCAGCGGTCGTCGAGAGCGGAAATGTCCGCCGACACCGCGCCATAGAGTTGCGTCGTGGCCGTCGCCTCGTTGCCGTCGATGATGAACCCCGACGTAGGTGTGGGCGGGAAGGCGAAGTCCTGCGGGTCCGTCTCCGCGTACGTATCGACGTAGCGCAGCAGAGCGCGAAGCTCGATGTTCTCCGCCGGACGTAGACTCGCATTGAAGAAGAGCGACGAGTCCCGCTCGCCATCGCGTTCCGATCCGAACCGCGAAATATTCGTGCCCGAAGTCGCCTGATGGCTGGCACTCAGGAAAACGTCTGCCGTGTCGTCGCCGTAGCCGCCATTCGCGCCGGTCTGCCACGTGTTGAACGACCCGCCTTGCGCGAAAGCTTCGAACGCGAGATCACCGTGGCCGCGGCGCGGGATGATGTTGATCACGCCGCCGATCGCGTCGGAACCGTAGAGCGCGCTCTGGCTTCCGCGCAAAATCTCTATGCGTTCGACATCGCCCGCGACAAGCCCCGAAAAGTCGAATTCGCCCGCGTAGGGATCGCTGATGTCGGCGCCGTCGAGCAGCACCAGCGTGTGGTTCCCCTCGGCGCCGCGCATGCGCACCTGCGTCAGGCTTCCGGGCGCGCCCAAGCGGCTCACCGCAACGCCTGGCACGTCGCGTAAAGCATCCGACAAGAAAACGGTCTGGCGTTCTTCCAACTGAGACCGGTCGAGGATCGTGACGGCGGTACCAAGCCGGTCGACCGAAGTCGTGCCGATCCGGCTCGCCGTAACGACGATCTTTTCGACCGGCTCATCGGCAAGCGCCGGCGGCGCCGCAAGCGAAACAAAAGCTGCTGAAGAAAGAAGAGAAAAAACGAGACGAGACATGTTGCACCCCAAAGCGCTCGTGACTTCGGGCCCATGGATCCCTGCCAAGTGCCCGAGGAGCCTCGCAACCACCGCGGTTGCAAAACGCCACGTCACCACGCCGGAGGGATCCGTCTCGCCAGCGCCCGCCGCGCCCTCGAGGGGTGACTTACGCTGGCAGGTCTCCTGGCTTCGCGACCCTTCACCGGCCGCCTTCCCGATCTCAAAGATCAGTGGCGTTGTGACCGATGCACCGTCGCTTACAGTTGCGGGGGCAGCCCCGGTTTCGCACCGGGTTCCCTTGACCAACGTAACAGTTCAAGCGTGCGCAAATGCGCGTGGCGTCGTCAATCACGTAAAAGAGGGGCGCAACACAGTCGCCGGTTGTAGGCGCACACCGAGTTGTTCGCGTATGATTCCACAAAAGGGCGGAGTGATTCAGAGGTGGCGGGGATTTTTCCGAAATTACGCGCGTTCGTCGCGGGCGTCGTGCCGTCGGGCTACGACCCTGGGATGGCGGAACGGCTGCTGACATCGTTCCACGACACGGAGCGCTCGGGCCTCATGCTTGCCTGTGCCGTGCGCGCGGTCATCGTGATCGCGCTCGTCCTGTTGTTCGCGGCGACCGGCTCATTCGTCGGCGACGGCTGGCTATTCTTGCTGCTGCTGCCGCTCGGCATCGCCGCGATAGGCCTCGCGCAGTTCGAGACGCTGCGCCGCTGGCCCGCGATCACGTGGGCCAAATACGTCTTCATCGCACTCGATTGCGCCTATCTCGCCTGGCTCCTGATCGTACGCAACGCGTTCGCCAGCGATCTGCCGCCGGTGACGCTGGCCGTGAAGGAAGGCGCACTTCTCTTCTTCGTGGCTTTCCTCGTCCATGGCGCGTTCAGCTACTCGCCGCGCTTCATTTTCTGGACGGGGTTCTGCATCACGCTCGCCTGGGGCGCCGTCGTGGCGAGCGCGGCAGCCACGCCCGGCACATTCTTCACGCTGACCGGCGGCCAAGAGATGTGGCGCGAATACGGTGATCCTTCATACCTACCGGTGATCAAAGTGCTGTACGATTACGTCATCCTCGCCTTCTTGACCTTGGGCCTCGCGGTCGCCGTCTGGCGCTCGCGCCGCCTGGTTATCGCCGCCGCAACGTCGGAACGTGCGCGTGCCAATCTCGCGCGTCATTTCTCGCCCAAAGTCGTCGACGAACTCTCGGCGCGCGAGCAACCGTTCGGGACCACCCGCCGCCAGGCCGCAGCCGTGCTGTTCGCCGACATCCGCGGCTTCACCACACGCTGCGAAACCATGCCGCCCGAAGAAGCGATGGCGTTCCTGCGCGAATTCCACGCCCGTATGGAGGAGGTCATCTTCCAACACGGCGGAACCTTGGACAAAATCCTAGGCGACGGTCTGCTCGCCGTGTTCGGCGTCCCCGACCGTGGCCACGGCGATGCCGGCGACGGACTGACCTGCGCCTACGCGATGATCGAAGCCATCGCCCGCTGGAACGCCGAGCGCGTGCCGCAAGGCAAGTTCGATGTCCAAATCGGTGTCGGCCTCCATTACGGCCACGTGATGCTGGGCGATGTTGGCAGCGAGCGCCTGATGACGTTCACGGTCGTCGGCGACACCGTCAACGTCGCAAGCCGTCTGCAATCGCTCTCGAAGGAACTGGGAACCCGCCTCGTCGCCAGCGAAGCGCTGGTGAAAGCCGTCGAACAGGAAATGCGCATCGAACGCCAACTCGTTGAGAAGCTGAAATTCGTGGGCCCCACGCAACTGCGCGGGCGCGAGCACGAAACCGTGATTTACGCCCTGGACGGCGCGGGATACCGCCGCGCCGTCGCGTGATTGGACACACTTCCACGCGTCGCGCGGCGGGTCTATAAAACGCCATTCCGCCCCCAGTGGAACACCGATGCGTCGAGCACTTTCATACGTGTGGTGGCCGTTGTTATTCGTGGCGTCAGTCGCGGCGGCCACCTATGGCATTCAAATCGGGCACCCCGTGCTCGTGTTCAATATTGCTTACGTCGCGCTTGGCCTGGCGATCGCGCTGCTCGAACGCGCGTTCCCGCACGAAGAGACGTGGCTGAAGAACGACGGCCAAGTCCTCCCCGACATTGCCCACACCGTGCTGAACAAAGGCATCGCCCAGATCATCGTCGTGCTCGTGGTGTTCATGGGTCTGGCCGAACTTGCAGCCCCCAAGGCCAGCGCCCTTTGGCCGTCGCACCTGCCGTTCGCCGTGCAAACGATCTTAGGTCTCGTGATCGCCGAGTTCGGCCTCTACTGGAAACATCGCCTGGCGCACGAATGGCCCCCACTCTGGCGCTTCCACGCCGTGCATCACAGCGTGACAAGACTGTGGTTCCTAAACACCGGCCGCTTCCATCTTGTGGATACTTTGACGGGTCTTCTCGTCGCGATGCCCGTACTTCTGCTCCTCGGCGCGCCGCGAGACATCATGGTCATGGTCAGCGCCATCACCACCATCATCGGCATCCTCACCCACTCGAACGTCGAGATGCGTTGCGGCGTGTTGAGCTGGGTCTTCAACACGCCCGAATTGCATCGCTGGCATCATTCCAAGGTTCTGGCCGAGGGCAACCGTAACTACGGCGAGAATCTGATG
>JANLXP010000682.1:0-2439 GCA_031365165.1 Alphaproteobacteria bacterium | reverse complement strand
ATCGAACCCTTGTTCGTTGTGGTGATGCGTTCCTGGAGCGCGCCCATGTCGGTGGCGAGCGTCGGCTGGTAACCGACCGCCGACGGGATGCGGCCGAGGAGCGCCGACACTTCCGAGCCCGCTTGCGTGAAGCGGAAGATGTTGTCGACGAAGAAGAGCACGTCTTGGCCCTGGTCGCGGAAGTACTCGGCGACGGTCAGACCCGTGAGACCGACGCGGGCGCGGGCGCCGGGCGGCTCGTTCATTTGGCCGAAAATCAGCGCGCATTTCGAGCCGTCGGTCGAACCCTTTTTCGGATCCTTGTTGACCTCGGATTCGATCATTTCGTGATAGAGATCGTTACCTTCGCGCGTGCGCTCGCCAACGCCGGCGAACACCGAGTATCCGCCATGCTTTGTGGCAACGTTGTTGATGAGTTCTTGAATGAGCACCGTCTTCCCGACGCCGGCGCCGCCGAAGAGGCCGATCTTGCCGCCGCGCGCATAGGGCGCGAGCAGGTCGACGACTTTGATGCCGGTCAGAAGAATTTGTGATTCGGTCGATTGTTCCGTGAACTTCGGCGCGTCGGCATGGATCGGGCGCATTTCGACGCCTTTGATCGGGCCCGCTTCGTCGATCGGTTCGCCGATGACATTCATGATCCGTCCGAGCGTGCCGGGGCCCACGGGGATCGAGATCGGGCGGCCGGTGTCTTTCACTTCCTGACCGCGGACGAGGCCTTCGGTCGAGTCCATGGCGATCGTGCGGACCGTGGACTCACCCAAGTGCTGCGCCACTTCGAGAATCAAGCGGATTGCGCCGTTCTTGGTCTCGAGCGCGTTCAAAATCGCCGGCAGTTCGTTTTCGAACTGCACGTCGACGACGGCGCCGATGACCTGGGTGACTTTGCCGGTGATGTTGGTCGGAGCGTTCATGTCTGCCTCTTAGAGCGCTTCGGCGCCCGAAATGATTTCGATGAGTTCTTTGGTGATCTGCGCCTGGCGCGTGCGGTTATATTTCGTCGACAGCGCGTCGATGACGTCGCCGGCGTTACGCGTTGCTGCGTCCATCGCCGCCATGCGCGCGCCTTGTTCCGACGCTTGGTTTTCCAAGAGCGCGCGGAAGATTTGGATCGCGACGTTGCGCGGCAGCAGTTCGGCCAGGATATCTTGTTCGTCGGGCTCGTATTCGTAAGCGCCGCCTTTGAGGTCTGCCGTCTTCGTGCCTTTCGGCACTTCGGCCGGGATGAGGCGCAGCGGGGTCGGGACCTGGCTGATTACCGATTTGAAGCGCGCGTAGAACAGCGTCACGACGTCGACGCTGCCGGAATCGAATTCGTCGAGCACTTGTTTGGCAATCGGCTGCACGTGCGTGAAGCCCAAGCGACGGATACCGCCGAGTTCGACCGTACCAATGATCAGGCTGGCGAAATTGCGCTTCAGCTGGTCGCGACCCTTGCGGCCAACGCAGAGGATTTTGACCTTCTTGCCTTCACGTTGCAGCGTCTGAATGTGCTGGCGCGCGAGCTTGACGATGTTCGTGTTGAAGCCGCCGCAAAGACCGCGGTCGGCCGTCATCACGACGAGCAAATGATTGTCTTCGCGGCCGGTGCCGGCGAGCAGCTTCGGCGCGCCCGCCTGGCCCGCAATGCCTGCCGCGAGGTTTGCCAGAACGCCCTGCATCTTTTCAGCGTAGGGGCGTGCCGCCTCCGCCGCTTCTTGCGCGCGCTTCAGCTTGGAGGCCGAAACGAGCTGCATCGCGCGCGTGATCTTGCGCGTCGACTTTACGCTGGCGATCCGGTTGCGGAGGTCTTTTAAGCTCGGCATCGGGGCTTACGCGAAGCTCTTGGAGAAGGTTTCGAGGATCGACTTCAGCTTGGCCTCAAGATCGGGCGTCAGCGCCTTTTCCTTGCGGATGCCGTCGAGCAGGTCCTTGTGGCCGGCGCGGATCGATTGAAGCAGTTCGAGTTCGAACTTGCCGATCTGGTTGACCGCGAGCTTGTCGAGGTAGCCACGCGTGCCAGCGTAGATCGAGATCACCTGCTCTTCGACTGGGAACGGCGCGAATTGCGGTTGCTTCAGCAACTCCGTCAGACGCGAGCCGCGGTTCAGCAAGCGCTGCGTCACGGCGTCGAGGTCGGAGCCGAACTGCGCGAAGGCCGCCATTTCGCGATACTGCGCGAGGTCGGACTTCATCGTACCGGCAACCTGCTTCATCGCCTTGATCTGTGCCGACGAACCAACGCGCGAGACCGAGATGCCGACGTTCACTGCGGGACGAATGCCCTGATAGAACAATTCGGTTTCAAGGAAGATCTGGCCGTCGGTGATCGAGATGACGTTCGTCGGAATATAGGCCGACACGTCCGAGGCCTGCGTTTCGATGATCGGCAGCGCGGTGAGCGAGCCACCCTTGTTCGCCTCGTTCAACTTTGCGGCGCGTTCGAGCAAACGGGAGTGA
>JANLXP010000675.1:0-5113 GCA_031365165.1 Alphaproteobacteria bacterium | reverse complement strand
TCGGGATTTTGCTTCTCGGGTGGTCCAGCGGCTTTCTGTTTTCGCTGGTCCAGGTCGACGCGACGAAACGTTAGAACATGTCTGAGAGTTCACGCGGCTGTCAGATGGGTGCGAGTCAAGCGGCGCATCGTTTCATTTGCGGACGGAATGCTCCGTGCACAAACCAAAGGAACACCCCATGACTCGCTTTGCAACGGCCGCCGCCCTCGGCGCCTTGATCCTCACCTCTTCTGCTGCGTTCGCCGCGCACCGGACGCCGGTCAACTATATCGATCGGTGCAATTCGCTCGAAAGCCAGTGGAAGTCGGCTGTGGACAGCCATGAGACGAGCCGGCATCTGGGCCGAGCCAAAGCCGATGCGGCGCGCGGTGAGCGCTTCTGCAAATCCCACAAGATTTCGCAACAGCGTCGCGGCGTGACGGACTATCGCGCGGCCCTGAAACTCCTCGGCGTCCGGCCGGCCTAACCCTTTTTGCTGTGCGGTGCCGGGTGGTGGACGCCCTTCGCACCGCACACTGCCCAGTACACGCCCACGACGTGTGCCGGGTCGCCCGCGGCGGTTTCAAAACGATCCTCCGTTCAGGGATCGCCGCGGGCTCTTCTGTCTTGACGCGGACGTGATCGTTTGGGCTGTTGCCAAGGGCTGCGGTTCTTCGCAGTCTGCCGCCGAACGTCCATAGGAATCGTGGTCCATGCTGTCCCAGAAATTGCCGGCGGCGGTTGCCGTTTGTTTTGCGTTGGCGCTTGGCGCCTGTGTCGACGATGTCGTCGTTTCGGATTCGCAAGGCGCGGAGGCACCGGCTGTGGGGTCTCAGGCGTTGCAGAAGCTGTTCGAAGACAGCGACGAGGCTTCGCTCAAGCTCAGTCCGATCGGCGCGTTGTTCCGGGGCGATCAACGGTATGCGGGCGAGTTCGGGGATTACATCTCGGATGCCTATAGCGAGCAGTCGCGGCGGGACGCGGAGAGCGACCTGAAACGGTTGAACCAGATCGACCGAGCGTCGCTGTCGCGGCAGGACCAGATTGCCTACGACGTGTTCGCCTATCAGACGAAGCAGAACCTGGAGGGCCTAACGCCGGAGTTCGTGGCGCTGGTCGCCCCTCGGCCGCTCAACCATCTGAACGGGTTGCATGTGCAGTATCCGGACATCAGTTCCGGCAAGTCGGCGGCGCGGTTTCAGACGGTCGAAGACTACGACAACGGGCTGAAGCGGATGACCGGGTTCGTTACCTATCTCGACCGCTGCATCGAGCGGATGAAGGAAGGGATGAAGTCGGGCGTCGTCGAGTCCAAGCTCACGATGAAGCTGATGTTGCCGCAGTTGGACGTGCTGATCGGACAAGGCGTTGAGAAGAGCCCGTTCTGGCAGCCGATCAAAGACATGCCGGCGTCGTTTTCGGCGGCCGATAAGACGCGGCTGACGGAGGCCTATCGGCAGATGATGTCGGCCCGGATTGTGCCGGCGTTCGAGCGGCTGCGCACGTTCGTGAAGAACGAGTACCTGCCCGTGGCGCGCGACGGCGTGGGCTTGGTCTCGATGAAGGGTGGCGACAAGCTCTACCGGTATCTCGCCGAAACGCAGACGACGACGAAGCTTTCGCCGGACGAGATCCACGACATCGGGCTGAAAGAGGTTGCGCGGATTAAGACCGAGATGGACCAGGCGCGCAAAGCTGCCGGGTTCAAGGGCACGCTGCACGCGTTCTTCGCGCATCTGCGCACGGCCAAGCAATACGAGCCGAAGTCGGCGGCCGATATTCAGAACGGCTACGTCGACATCGAGAAGCGCATCAACGCTGTGGTGCCGACCGAGTTTTCGCTGACGCCGAAGACCGCTTTGGAAGTGCGGCCGGTGCCGGACTATCTGGAGCAGAGCCAAGCGGGCGGTTATTACAATCCAGGAACGCCGGACGGGTCGCGGCCGGGCGTGTTCTATTTCAACAAGTACGATCTGCCGTCGCGCAAGATGTGGGGGATGGAAACGCTGTTCCTGCACGAAGCGGTGCCGGGGCATCACTTCCAGATCAGCTTGGCGCAAGAGAATGCGGGGCTGCCGAAGTTCATGCGCTTCGGCGGGAACACGGCCTATGTCGAAGGTTGGGCGTTGTACGCGGAGTGGCTGGGCCGCGAATTGGGGATGTACAAAGATCCCTACCAGATGTTCGGGCACCTGAACGACGAGCAGCTGCGCGCGATGCGGTTGGTGGTCGACACCGGCTTGCACGCGAAGGGTTGGAGCCGCGACAAGGCGATCAACTACATGCTCGAGAATTCGGCGTTGAGCCGGACCGAGACGGTGCAGGAGGTCGATCGCTACATCGCCAATCCGGGACAAGCGCTTGGCTACAAAGTCGGGCAGCTGACCATCAAGCGGTTGCGGGCTGAGGCCGAGCAAGCCATGGGCTCGCGCTTCGACGTGAAGGCCTTCCACGCGCAGGTGCTCGACACGGGCGCGCTGCCGATGGAGGTGCTGGAGGCCAAGATCAAGAACTGGATCGCAACCTCGAAGTAGGTTGGGTTGCGGCCTGCCTGGCCTCAGGCCGCCGATTTGGGCGCCGCTGCGTATCAAAAGTCGCAGCGGCGCGCCCAAGTTTGGGGGCGCAACTCATTGCTTCGTCGAGGAAAATCACGCTAAAAGCTGCGCCGGCGCTGAGCTTCCTTGCAAAATCGCGGGCGGCAGACTAATTGGGCAACGCGCCAAAAGGGACCATCGATGAAAACCGGCACTGTGAAATTCTATAACGGCCAAAAAGGCTTCGGCTTTATTCAACCGGACGACGGCGGAAAAGACGTCTTCGTTCACGCGACCGCGCTTGAGCGCGCTGGTTTGCGCGGGCTGAACGAAGGCCAGAAGGTCTCCTTCGATACGAAGGAAGATCGCGGCAAAATGGCCGTCAATAACATCTCGGTCGTCTAGCCTCGCTTTCGAGCGGGCCCAAGACGTTTCAAGACAGAATGCAACGCCTTAGCGGCGGTGGAGACCCTTCAAAGGTCTCGGCCGCCGCGCTTGCGTCTGGAGAGACGTTTGTTGGGGCTTGACAATAGTTTCTGTTTTGGAGAAATATTCTCCACATTCTGAAACGAAAGGTCGCGCTCCATGGCTTTGCCTCATCCGTCGTTTTCTTCCGCACTCTGCTACCGCGATCCGAAGGCCGCGCTGAAATGGCTCGAGGCTGCGTTCGGGTTCGAGGCCGTCATGGTCATCACCGACGCCGAGGGCAACCTCGCGCATTCGGAGATGCGCTTCGGCAATGGGCTTGTCATGGTCGGCACCGAGTGGACGGCCGACCACAAGAGCCCGAAGTCGATCTCCGGCCACAACACGCAGACCGTTCACGTGCATGTCGAAGAAGACATCGACGGTCATTGCGCGCGCGCGAAGGCGGCCGGTGCGGAGATCATCATGGCGCCCGAAACGCAGTTCTACGGCGACCGCACGTATCGCGCGCGCGATCCGGAAGGCCATATCTGGACGTTCGGGCAGACGGTGAAGACCGTCTCGCGCGAAGAGGCGGAGAAGGCATCCGGTCTCAAAATCGACGGCTGGATTTGAGAGTGGCGGGGAGCTGGGCGTCGAAGGCGGCGACTGTCGACGGCGTGTTGGCGGCGCTGGCCGATCCCGCGCGGCGCAAGGTGATCGACGTTTTGAAGAGCGGTCCTGCGAACGCGGGTGAGCTCTCGAAGATTGTGGGGCTCCCGGCGCCTGCGATGAGCCGGCATCTGCGTGCGCTGAAGGATTCCGGCCTCGTCGGCGAGACGCATCCGGACTATGACGCGCGGGTGCGGATCTATGCGCTGAAGCCCGGGCCGCTGGGCGAGCTCAAAGCTTGGCTTGAGACGACGGAGCGTCTTTGGGCGGATCAGCTTGCCGCGTTCAAGAAGCACGTGGAGCGGCGATGACGTCGCGCGTCGTGGTTGCGCTGCGCGTCAAAGCCGATCCGGCGCGCACGTTCGACGTGTTCACACGCGAGGTTGCGGCGTGGTGGCAACCGAACGAGCTCTTCGAGTTCACGCCGCGCGGGCCCGGCCGGCTTGCGTTCGAGCCGCCCGCGGAGGGCCGCGCCGGGCGGTTCACCGAGACGCTCAAGAACGGCAAGGTGTTCGAGATCGGCCCTGTGCGCGTGTGGGAGCCAGGCCGGCGGCTTGTCTTCGGTTGGCGCCAAGCGGCCTTCGCCGAGGGGCAGGCGACCGAGGTTGAGGTGAAGTTCGAGGCGGTGGGCGCTGAGACGCGCGTGACGGTCGAGCACCGCGGCTGGGACACGGTGCCGGCGTCGCACCTCGCCAAGCACGGGTTTCCGGAGAACGTGTTCCTGCACCGCCATGCGGGTTGGTGGCGGGAGCTGCTGGCCCGGCTCGGCGAGGCGGTTGGATAGCTAAACGCTTGAAGAGACAGAGGTTTTCTGGGCGATCGCCCATCTTGTTCCTGATATGTTCTCATTATAGTTTGGATGCCGTTTGGTGGTCGCAAAGGAGGACGGCATGTCGGTGACGCTTTGGACGAAGTTCTATTGGTCGAACTGGCTCGGCGACGCGAAGCTTAGGATGTGTTCGATCGCGGCGCGGGGGTTGTGGATCGACATGCTGGCCGTCGCTGCGCAGAACGACCCAGTCGGATACATCGAAGCGCCAGGCGGCGACCTCATAAAACTGATGTCGCGTGTTGCGGGAATTTCGAAACCCGAGGCCGAAGTCTATTTCGACGAGCTTGCCGACGCCGGGGTCATTCAGCTGGATGAGTTCGGCCGCATCTTTGACCCGCGGATGATCCGCGACAACGACAACCTGCAGAAGGCGATAGCGTCCGGACAGCGTGGCGGCCGAAAGAGCCGCGATCGCAAGAAGGGAATATTCAAACCCTCCGAGGGTGCCTCGGGGTGAGCGTTCGAGCTAGAACCTAGATGCCAGACACCAGACTCTAAAAGCTAGAACCCTAGTTCCAATAGCCATTAGCCAACTGCCAGTAGTCCAGTCGCGGCTGCCGCCGCACCGCGCCGCGCTGCTTAAGGTTTCGGTTCGAGTTTCGCGCTGATGACGTGGGTGATCGTCAGGTGGCGCGGGTAGGCGCCCAGGTGGCCGTAGTGGCCGGGTTCGCTCAAGGTGCCGTCAACCTCG
>JANLXP010000606.1:0-1218 GCA_031365165.1 Alphaproteobacteria bacterium | reverse complement strand
CGTCCCGACGGAAGAAGAATTGGTCACGCACTTCCGCACAATCGCCGACGCGACGGCGCTTCCGATCATGCTCTACAACAACCCCCCGGCCTATCGCGTGAGCATCTCGCTCGAAACGCTGAAGCGCCTGGCCGAGCAGGCGAACATCGTTTGCATCAAAGAAAGCGCGCCCGACACGCGCCGCTTCACCGACATCGCGAACGCGCTCGGCGACCGGTTCGTCGTCTTCGCAGGCCTCGACGACGTTGCGCTCGAAGGCGCGGTGCTTGGCGCACGCGGCTGGGTGTCGGGTTTGACCAACGCTTTCCCGAAGGAATCGCTGGCGCTCTGGCGCGCCGCGCTGGCGGGCGACCTCGCCACCGCGCGCGCGATCTATCGCTGGTTCATGCCGATGCTGCACCTCGACGCGGAGCACGACCTGGTGCAGTCGATCAAGCTCGCCGAACAAATCATGGGCCGCGGCAGCGAACGGGTGCGCCCGCCCCGCTATCCGTTGACCGGCGCGCGCCGCGCCTACGTCATCGAAATCGTGGAAACAGCGGCCGCGCGCCGCCCGAAGCTGCCGGCGAACTGATGCGCCACACGTTTCACTGCATCGACGGCCACACGGCGGGCAATCCCGTGCGCCTCGTCGTGCAAGGGGCTCCAACCTTGCGCGGCGCATCGATGAGTGAACGCCGCCAAGATTTCCTCGCCCACCATGACTGGATCCGCACCGGCCTCATGTTCGAACCGCGCGGTCACGACATGATGAGCGGTGGCTTCCTCTATCCGCCCACGACTCCGGAAGCTGACGTCGGTATCCTCTTCATCGAAACGAGCGGTTGCCTGCCGATGTGCGGTCACGGCACGATCGGCATCGTCACATTCGGAATCGAGAACGGCCTCATCCGCCCGAAACAACCGGGCCGCTTCATCGCCGAAGTGCCCGCGGGCCAAATCGAAATCGCCTACGTGCAGGAAGGCGCGCGCGTTACGTCGGTCAAAATCCGCAACGTCCCAAGCTACCTCGCCGCCGAGAACATCCAGATCGACGTGCCGACGCTTGGGGCCCTCACCATCGACGTCGCCTACGGCGGCAACTACTACGCCATCGTTGAACCGCAAGGCGCATACAAAGGCGTGGACGCGCTCGGCGCCGCGCGCATTCTCGAACTGTCGCCGATCGTACGCCGCCTCGTGCGCGAAAAAATCGAACCCATTCATCCGCTAAACCCG
>JANLXP010000605.1:0-11124 GCA_031365165.1 Alphaproteobacteria bacterium | reverse complement strand
AAGTGCCGATCGGCGTAAACGCGGAGAGAGCCAGCGCGCCGTCGATCGAAGTTTTTCGCAACGACGAGGTGGCATCGCTTTCGGTCAAAACGACATCATACTCCGCCGCAAATGCGGTGACGGGCGTGTCCGCCACGACCTGCCGCTCGCTGCCCCTCAAGCCAAGCGTGGTCACGGCAAGACGTGTCGGCGCAGCGACAACCAAGAGCAGCTGCTTGACCTCTTCGACGCTCGCGCGCACGCCGTTAATGCGATTGAGCGGCACCAGTTCGCCCTGACATTCGCCGTCTTCGACGTCTTTGAGCCCGATCGCGCCGAGATCAGATCGCTCGACGTACAAGTCACCTGAGCGTTCGGCCACGTTCACGACTAGCCCGCGCGAGGCACCGTTGAGCCAAACTTCAAGGACGAGATTGCGGGGCTCAGCGCTCGCTGTTTCAGCACGTCCGGGGCTCAGCGACGCAAGGCAGAGCGCGATCGCGCATATGGACGCGAATGCGCGCATCACCTCACCGATGCACGTCGACCGTTTCGCGGATCACAACGTCACTGTCGTCGGTGTGAGCCTCGACGGTCAACTTCTCGCCTTGGGAGAAGGCTCCGGCGACCACAAACGGCCGCGTCGCACCCGCGAGAAGGTAAGGAACGCCCTCCGACGTTGCCGGCAAGCGGCGTCCGGATTGCGTGACAACTTCGATCTTCGTGAACTTTGTGTGCGCCCGTCCAAAGTTGTGCGCGTTCAACACCAAGCCCTTCGCACCCGTCTGCGCACCCCAAGCGACTTGCGGGGCAGCGACCGACGGTGTGTCGACAAAAACCGGTACGTTAAACTGAAGTAGCACGCGGATCGTGCGCGCCTCGTTGGTTGAAGGATCCGGCAATTCGCTCGCGAACAGACGGAATGTCCGTTCCACGCCTGGCGTACCGTCGCCGCGCGCCATGATGCGCACCGTCTGCTTCCCGCCAGGTGGGATACGCGCCATCGGCGGGCTAACCAGCACCGAGTCAGTCGGCGTCAGAACGTCCTTGCCGTCCTTTTGCTCCCAAATGAAGCCTTCAAGCTGCACGATGATCGGAACGGTCCCGCGATTGGCGAGATTGAGCGTCGCCGCTCCCGACTTACCGTCGACGACAAGCTTCGTGGGCGCAACTTCAAGGCTGGCAGCAGAGGCCGGTGCAACGCAGAGCGCGGCGAGCAGTGCTGCGCAAAGGCGCAATGCACCCACCCGAATCGATAGATGCATGACTTTCCTCGTGAATTAGTAAGTGACGGTCGCTGTGACCGTATCCGTGTAGCTGCCGGCGGTGACGTATTGGCTGGTTGGGATGCGCCCGAACACAGTGAGCGCCTGACCACTGCCGTTGCCAGTACCGGCTTGCGTAACGGTGCTGAGTGTCCCGTCGCCCCAAACCGTCGTGCGCCCGGCCGTCGTATACATGCTGTAATTCAGCGTATTCGCGCCGTTCGTCATCTTACGAAGCGCAACCGTAGCGCCCGTGCCGGTGCCCGCGTTAAGCGCGACCGTGTAGGCAGTCGTGTTCGAGCACGTGGTTGTGACCGTGCTGCTCGCATCGTTCGGCGTGCCGGAGCTGGCGTCGTAGTTGCCGAAGGCGAGATTGGTCGCACTCACTGTGCAAACCGAAAGGACGGTTGCCGTGACTTGAAACGTCGTCGTGGCAGTGGCGGCGATGCCGGCTGCCGGCGTCGCAAGGACAACGGCCACGGACACAAGGCCAAGAAATTTGGATCTGTATGGAGCGAACGCGCGCATGAGTTTTCGTTTTTCCGTCGGCCAGTGATGAGAAAGCGGCGACGGATTAACAGTACGCGAGTACGGTTACCCAGCGGTTAACCCGCTGGGGTGCCGTTCGATAGAAGAAACGAGTCTTAGTAAGTGATGGTCGCCGTAACTGTGTCGGCATAGTTGCCGGCGGTCACGAACTGACCGGTCGCAATGCGGCCGTAGACCGTGAGGTTCTGCGCAGCCCCGTTGCCCGTACCCGCCTGCGTCGAGGTGCCGCCCGTGCCATCGGCCCAAACAGTCGTGCGTCCCGCCGTCGTGTACATGCTGTAGCCCAGCGTGTTGCCGCCGTTGCTCATCTGACGAACTGCCACTGTCGCGCCCGAACCCGTGCCTGCATCGAGCGCCACCGTATAAGGCGACCCGTTCGAGCACGTGACGCTCACAGTGCTGGAGTTGTCGTTCGGCCCACCGGCGCTGGCGTCATAGTTGCCGAACGCAAGATTTGTCGCGCTGACAGTACAAACGGAAATCACGGTCGCGGTGACCTGAAAAGTCGTCGTCGCCGTTGCGGCAATAGCGACGGCGGGCGTCGCCACGAGCGCGGCCGCACAGACAAATCCCAAGAACTTCGATTTCATTTTCTTTTTCTCCCACCGGCCATTCTCAAGGATGGCGTGGGCGAAAACCTACACGTTCAGCATTACTTCCACGTAAAGTGGGGTCGGAGTTGTCATGCTAACGCAAGGCCGGTCCGTTAAGACGGCGTAATAAGTACTTCCAATTGCCTAAGCAGGCGTAGCCAATCAGCTAATTTCTTTTATCAGCGCCTGCGCCGCCGCCGGCGCCCGCACTTTCGCACCGCTGATAAAATAGACGAACACATCGCGCTTCGCTTTCGCAGGCTTCTTGCCCAGCAGCGTCAAGTCGTCGGGCGCACCACCCGCCTCCCAAGCCTTCGCACGCGCCGCCCACGTCTTGATCTCGGCCGGCTTGTAACCCGTCGCGACCTTCTCCTGTGTCCGTTGTAAGCGCAGATACATAAAGTCGGAGGTCGGATCGGCAATCAGCGGATGCTTCTCGCTATCGACCAACACAACCGCAAGACCATACGCACGCGCCAGCTCCACAAACTCGGGCACGGCGAACGTCGCGTGCCGCGCCTCGACCGCGTGACGCAGCTTCCGCCCCTTCGCTTCCTTCGGCAGCATCTTGAAGAACGCCTCGACGTCCTTCGGATCGAACTTCTTCGCCGGCATAAACTGCCAGAAGAAGGCACCTAGCCGATCCCCTATACCCAGCACGCCGCTGGCAAAGAACTTCTCGAGCGCGGGGCCGGTCTCCGCCAGCACCCCTTTGCCCACGACCGACATCGGCCCCTTAACTGAGAACACGAACCCGTCGGGAACCTCGGCCGCCCACTTCGCGAACGTTTCGGCCGACGGCGTACGATAGAAAGTGCCGTTAATCTCGATCGACGTCAGCACGCGGGACGCGTAGTCGAGTTCCTTCGCCTGAGGATGCCCCTTCGGATAGAAGGTCCCCCGCCACTCCGGAAAATTCCAACCGCCGATTCCGGCCCTTATCATTGCTTCCTCCGGCCAATAATTTAACGCGCAAACCTTGCACAACCGCCGTGAAGGGGCCACATGTTTCCGCGCGTTTCCGCTGGGAGGAACCTTTGATGTCCGACGTCGTTGTCCGCTCGCCTATGCAGTATCTCGACCGCGCCCTTTCGACCTTGCGCGACATGGGCATCGTCCCTGCGAACAAGGGCGAAGAAGCCCCGATCAACGCGCTTCTGCAGCAGATATCGGACCTCGACCAAGACCGCATCACGATCATCGCGCGCACGCTGAACCAGGCGTCGAACTTCAACGAAGTCGTCCGCGAACACGTGGCCGCAATGCAAGTGGGCGACCGCTACCGCCAAATCACCGAAGGCTTCAACTCGATCCGCGACGACGCAAAAGCGATGGTCGACCAGATCTCCGACGGCAAGGTCAGCGTCTGGGAGCGCGCGACGAATTCGTGGATGAAGCTCACGCGCGGCGACGTCGCCGACCGCTTCGACAAGATCCGCCAGATCTACATCAACGTCACAAAAGAAACGAAGAACCAGATCGAGCGCGAGGCCGCGATCCTGGAAGCTTACCGCGATTTTCGCGGCGCGTTAAAGCAATCCGAAGTCATGGCGCTTGAGGTCTTGAAGAAGGCCGAGTGGAAACTCGACGAAGCAAAGAAAAAGCTGAACGAGGCCGCAAACGCCGTCGCGACCTTTGCCGGCACCGAGCCCGCCGAACGCGCGAAGCTTGAGCTCATCCGCGACGAGGTGCTTCGCCAAACGCAAGACGAAGACAAACGCTATCAGATCGCGAAGGACCTGAGCGACAACCTGACGATCGGCTACAACACGTCTGAAGTCATCATGGCGCGCTTGATGCAAACGACGAGCGCCAAGGAACGCATCTACGCGCAAGCCGTCAGCTTCTTCTCGACGAACGACACCGTGCTGACCGCGCTCAAGGCCTCGTTCACCGGCATGTTCGGCCTGCACGAGTCCACCGAAACTGTGAACGCGATGAAGGAAGGCGTCTCGAAGTCGATCGAGGTCCTCTCCGAAATCGGCGACAAGGTGCAAGAAGCCGCGGTCCGCGCCGGCTACGGCCCCACGATCCGCGCCGACGCCGTGAAAAAGCTCGTCGACAGCGTCGTCAACTTCCAAGAAAAGTCGCACATCATCATCGACGAAATGCGCAAGCTCGCGACGCAAAACTCCGCCGAGATCCGCGACGCCGTTGAAGACGGCAAACGCCGGCTCGCCGCCCTCGTCGCGCAAGGGAAAGCCTTCAACCTCTGATGTCAGGCGCCACCGCGGTCGCTGCGAAGCCGCAGACCCTCGACGAGCTGATGGTCGCGATGGACGTGGTCGACACGATCCGCCATCGCGACCTTCTGGTCGAGCGCGAACTCGGCCAAGCCAACCGCGACGATGATCTCAGAAAACGCCTGCGCGAAATCTACAAAAGCCAAGGCATCGAGGTCACCGACGGCGCCCTCGACGAAGGCATCAAGGCGCTGAAAGAAAGCCGGTTCACCTACACGCCGCCGGCGCCGGGGTTCAGCCGGTCGCTCGCTCTCATGTGGGTCCGCCGCGGCACCGTCATGGGCTTGACCGGCGTACTCCTGATCGGCCTGACAGCACTCTGGGGCGGCTACCACTACGGGGTCGTCGTGCCGGCTGAACGCGCGCGCATCGAACTCACCGAAACGCTTCCGAAGGCGCTCACCGCGGCGCATGACGCCGTCGTTTCGGAAGCACGCGTCGAAGCGGCCCGCACGCAAGCGGACGGCCTGCTCCGCGACGGTCAAGCGGCCCTCGCTGCGAACGACCCCACCGGCGCGCGCACGGCGATCGCGAGCTTGGATACCCTGCGCGCCAAACTCGTACAGACCTATCAACTGCGCATCGTCGCCGACGGCACGACCGGTTTCTTCCGTATCCCGAACGTGAACGAGAGCGCGCGCAACTACTACATCGTCGTCGAACCCATCGGCGCCGACGGCCGCACGCTCACCATGCCCGTCACAAACGAGGAAGACGGCCGCAGCTACAACGTCAGCGCTTGGGGCCAGCGCGTCCCGCAAGCGACCTTCGACGCCGTCGCCAACGACAAGAACGACAACGGCATCATCGAGAACCGCACAATGGGGCAAAAGCAGCGTGGCGAACTCGACCCGCGCTACACAATGTCGGTGCTTCCAGGCGCCGTCACCTCGTGGGACGACGAGTAGATGTTGGTATCGAGCCGCGATGCCCTCTCCGAAGTTGAGAACGCCATCGCAGGCGTCCGCACGAACGAGAACCGCTTGGCCGCTGTACTCGCCTCCGCCGCGGGCGAAGCCGAACGCCAACGCAAGCAGCTCGCCGATAGTTTCCGGGGCTTGGCGCTCATCCGCCTTGACGCACTCGTGCGTAACGAAATCGTGGGCGACCTCGACGCTGCCGAACGCCGCGCGCTCGAGCTATTGCGGATCCACAAATCGAAACTTGATCAACTGTTGATCCGCCACGGCGGCGCGCAAAGCACGGTCGTCACGGCCGAAGCCAACCACCGCGCGAAAACCGCAGCGGTCGAAGCCGCAGGCGTGCCGATCAAGGCGCTGCAACACGACGTCGAACAGACGATGGCGTCCGACCCCGCTTGGACCGCGCAAAAGGCGCGCGTGACGGACACGACGAACATTGCGCGAGCGGCCGAGGAAAAGGCGAAACAATCTGAAGCCGACCTCGGCGCAAAACGCAAACCCTACGAAGCCGACCCGCTGTTTATGTACCTGTGGAAGCGTAAGTTCGCGACCGCGGACTACAAGGCAGGCAACTTCGCGCGCACGCTCGACCGTTGGGTCGCGCGCCTTGTCGGCTACGACACAGCACGGCCGAACTACACGCTGCTAAACGAAATTCCACTGCGCCTGCGTGAGCACGCAACCGAGCTTGTGAAGCGCGTCGCGAGTGAAGACCACAAGTTGGAAGAGATCGAGCGCGCAGCCCTAATGAGCACGGGCATCCTGCCCCTCGAAACGAAACTCGCGACCGCTCAGGCGGACCTGAAAGCTGCGACGGACGCGCTGAGCAAGGCGCAAGCGGCACTGGCGACGCTCGACCAAGAACGCACGAAACTTCTCGACGAAGGCGACCGCCGCGCCCACGACGACGCGCTCGCGGTGCTCTCCCAGGCGATCGCCAGCGAAGACCTGCAAACGATGTACCGCGAAGCGCGCACGACGCGGACCACCGACGACGACCGTCTGGTGCAGCAAATCGAACTCACGCAAAACGCCATCGCGAAGGCTGAAACGGAGGTCGCAAAGATCCGCGACGAGACCCGCGAAATCGCTCGCCGCCGCAGCGAGCTCGAAGGCGTGCGCGACAAAGTCCGCGCCAACAACTACGACGGCCCCTGGGGCCAATTCCAACTTGAGCGCAACGACGCGCTCGGCGATCTCATCGGCGGCATCGTCCGCGGCGCAATCCAAGGCGCCGTCCTCTGGGACGTCTTCAACCGTGGCTACAGCCGCCGCCGCGACTGGAACGACGACGATGACGACGACCGCGGGCGCCGCAGCCCGTGGGACGGCGGCTTCCGCCTCCCCTCGTCCGGCTTCCCCAAAATCGGTGGCATCAAAATCGGCGGCGGCCGCGGCGGCTTCCGCACCGGCGGACGGTTCTAGTTCACGGAATCAACAACACCCTCCCGACCGCCTGCCGGCTCTCGATATAGGCGTGCGCAGCGGCCGCCTCTTTCAGCGCGAACGTCTTGTCGATCACGACCTTGAGCTTGCCCTTCGCTGCATCGTCGATGTGGCGTTGGATCATGTCGTGCACGCGGTCGGTGAAAATTTCCGCGCCCAAGAACACGCCCGTCAGCGAACGGTTGCCCGCCATCAGGCTCGACACATCGAGCTTCACGGCCTCGCGCCCTGCATTACCGACCATCGAACAACGCCCGCGCGCGCCAAGTGACAACAGGCTCTTCTGCAACGTCGACCCACCAACGGGATCGACCACGACATCGACGCCCTTGTTGTCGGTGAACTTCATCACCTCTTGAACGACATCCTGCTTCGCATAGTTGATGCCGTGATCCATGCCCAAAGGCTTCAACTTCGCGAGCCGTTCGTCGCTCGACGCTGTCGCCAGCACCCGAGCACCGGCACGCTTCGCCAGCTGAATGGCGGCAATCCCAACTGCACCCGCGCCCGCTTGCACGAGCACCGTCTCGCCGGCCTTCAACCGCCCGAACTCGAACAGACAATCGTCCGCCGTCCCGAACGGTACTGGAATAGCCGAAGCGTCACGCACATCGAATCCGTCCGGGATCACCCACGCGTTGCGCGCCGGCACCGAACGCAGCTCGGCGTGACTGCCGAACGCATTCACGGTCACGACCTTCTGACCGACCTTGAGGTGCGTGACCTCCTTGCCGACCTGCACGATCGTGCCCGCCGCCTGATACCCGACAATATGCGGCGCGGTGAGAAGCGCCCCGCCAAGCCGGTTCAGCGTATCGCCACCCTCGATCGAGACCGCCTCGACCTTGATGACGACGCCCGGCGCATAACAAATCGGATCCTCCACGTCCTCGTATTTGAACACGGACGGCGGACCATTCTCGTAATAGACGGCAGCTTTCATGGCATCCTCACTTGTTGGTCAAAATCTCGTGCACCGTCTCCGATGGCCGGCACAGCTTCACGGCGCGCTCCGTCACCACGATCGGCCGGTTGATCAAGATCGGATGCCCCATCATCGCATCGACGATCTTCGCGTCGCTCAGCTTCGGATCGTTGAGCCCAAGCTCGCCGGCAATCGCCTCTTTCGCACGCAGCATGTCGCGCGCCGTGCCGCCCGACCGCTTGATCAGCGACAGCAACTCCGTCCGCGACGGCGGATCCTTCAGATACTCGATGACCTGAGGTTCGATCCCCGCCTCACGGATCAGCGCAAGAACGTTGCGCGACGTTCCGCATTTCGGATTGTGATAGATCGTAACCTTCGCAGCCATCTAAGACCTCTGCTTCAATGCGCGTTCATGGCTGCCACGCGCGCCATGAACTCGGCGCGCGTATTTTCCGAGGGATAGGGCGCGTCAGGAACCGGCACATCCAGGAACTTGCACAACGGCCCCCAACCCTGCCCCGCCTCGTAGACGAGCAAGCGCTCAGGCGCGATCGTGCGCTTCACTTCTTCGGTGTGACGGTGGAAATAATCGATCATGAATGCGCGATCATGCATGTGCGCGCGAAAGTCTTTCGTGAAGCTCTGAAAGAACGGAGCCATCGGCCCGTCGTCGTGCGTCACCAAGGACCCCGGTGCAAGGATCGTCGCCTGCGTGGAATCGAACCATTTGTCGGGATCGCGCACCGTGTGCAGCACTTTGGCGTCCGGATAGTGCGCGGCTATTTCACGCCAATGATAGGCGCCCGGAAAATCGACCATCGACCCGTAGTTGGCGAAGATCTTATCCCAATCGCCCCGTCCGTGACCGGCCTCGATCCACAGCGGCACGCTCTCCGGATGCGCGAACACCTCGACCATATGATGGCAAGGCCCAAGCCCCAACATATTGAGCGCCGTCTGCATCGACTTCGTCCCCGTCCGCCCGAGGCCGGACCCCACCACTTTCAATGCCATCGATCACATCCTTTTGAAGGCCGGACCATGCGCAATAGGCGGCGACGCTTCAAGCCACCTGTGAGGCGAGACAACTGCCTTTTGACCACTAGCATTCCGCAATCCGGCCCGGCAAAATCGGTGACCCAGCTCATGCGTGGAACCACCGATGACCACTCTCGCCCGCCTCGCCTTCGCAGCAATCGCCGCGGCAAGCATCCCCTTCGTGCCCGTGATCGTCGTCGCCCAGGCTGAGCAATCCGCACCTGCCGCACGCACTGAAGGCGATGATCTTTACCGCCGTGGCCTTTACGCCGAAGCGCTAGCCTGGTGGACCGGGCGCGCAGCTTCCGGCGACATCGAAGCCGCGCGCCGTCTCGGCGTCGAATATATGGACGGCAAACGCAGCGTCATCGAACGCGACTTCGTAAAGGCGCGCCAATACCACCTGCAAGCGGCGTTGGGCGGCGAGCGCCGCTCGATGATGGATTTGGGTACGATCTATGACAACGGCTACGGCGTCCCCGAAAACCTGGTCGAGGCGGCGCGCTGGTATTTGTGGGGCGCGAAATACGGCCACGGCCCCGCAATGTATAACACCGGGCTCATGCTCGAGACCGGCGACGCCGGCCGCACCGATCTGGTCGAGGCCTATATGTGGTACATCTTGGGCGCGACGGAGGGCTTCAAGATGCTGCCCGAAACGAAGTTCGACATCATGAAGCCGCCGCCCGATTCCGCGATGGGCGCCCTCCACGGCAAACTCACCCCCGCCCAACGCGCCGAAGCCCACGCCAAGGCGAAAACGTTCAAACCGCTAACCGGCCCGCTACCCGCGTCGGAAAATCACTGAAACGGTCGACTGCTTTCTGTTCTAATGAAAATTGCGACCCTTCGGCATCACCGCATGAACTCGAGCGGCGGCGCGAGCGTCGTGCTCCTTGTCGGGCTGAAGGGGGCGGACGTTGCGCGGATGCTTATGCAGCCGAGCGCGGGCGGCGCCCGGAGACGTCCCGCTGTCCGGCGCGGGGCGCTTAACTTCATCGGCACGCGCGAAAGTCTCTACCGCCGACGGGTCGGCGTGCAACTGGTCGAGCAGCGGCGTTAGGTCGATGATCTCGTCGGCGATGACGTGAATGACGTTGCTTTCGCTTTGCAACTTGCCGCGCACCGCCGCGAAGCGCGCACCAAGAACGGTCGGGCGGAACTGCTCGAACACTTTCGGCCAAACGACGATATTGGCAATGCCGGTCTCGTCTTCGAGCGTCATAAAGATGACGCCACTTGCCGTGCCCGGCCTCTGACGCACGAGCACGAGACCCGAAACGGTAACGATCCTGTCCGGCTTGCACGTGGGCAAGGCCTCGTTGGGGATGATACCGCGCCCAACCAATTCACCGCGCAAAAACGAGACGGGATGTGCCTTCAGCGATAGATGCAGATGGCGATAGTCTTCGACCACATGTTCGCCGGGTAGCATCGCAGGCAGCGCAAAATCGGGCTCCTGCGCACGCATCGTGACCGTGGCCAGCAGCGGCAGATCGTCCTTATCGCCCGCGCGCCGCAGGCCGCGCACGATCCACAAAGCCTCGCGGCGGTCGAGACCGAGTGAACGAAACGTATCCGCATCGGCAAGCCGTTCGAGCACCGACGGATCGAGCCCCGTTCGTAGCCAAAGATCGCGCACGGAATCGTAACCGCAGCCGCGACAGGCAACGATCGTCTGGCCATCTTCTTCGTTCATGCCGGAGATCTGACGAAAGCCCATGCGTAACGCTTGCGTGGTGCGAATATCGTCTACCATTTCGACATGACGCGAATGCAGCCGCATGATCACACCGACGTTATCGTCGTGTCCGGGTTCAAGCGTATTGTCCCAGCCGGATATGTTGACGTCGGGTCCACGAATCTCGACACCATGCTCCTGCGCATCACGCACGATCTGGGCAGGTGCATAGAATCCCATCGGCTGTGAGTTCAAAAGTGCCACGGCGAAAACGTCGGGATAGTGGCACTTGATCCATGACGAGTAATAGACGAGCAGCGCGAAACTCGCTGCGTGGCTCTCGGGAAAGCCGTAATCGCCGAAACCCTTGATCTGCTCGAAGCACCGCACGGCGAAATCCCGCTCGTACCCGTTCGCGATCATGCCGTCGATAAACTTGTCCTCGAACGTCTTGATCGTGCCCAAGTGACGGAACGTCG